>CAIWHI010000790.1 GCA_903912435.1 uncultured Bacteroidota bacterium
AATTACGCTGAAGGAAGACTACCCAATGGGCTCTTATCCTTTAGAAATCATCATACATACCGATTCTGTAGAAGAAAAAATTGGCAAGGACTATGCAGCCGTGTTTACTTATTTCCAGTTTCTCCTACCCTCGGCAATAATAAACAAGGATGAGGCTGATTTTTTCAACCAAAGTCAGCTCCATCTGATTGGTGCTGATAGCCTGGGTGCATCTGATATCAGGGACTATTTCAGGAAGGAGAACAGGAAAATTTTTATGGCATTCAGGCGCACAAAACCTGATACTGCTCTATCAAAAAAAGAAGATGTGGAAAACGGTAATAGCCTTGAAATATCCCGCAATTTATTTGTGCTCTTTAATGAGAATGGAATAATCTCCCTTGAGTTACACGACTATAGGGGCAATAGTGAGGAATCTGCCGCAAACACTGAAACAAGCCACTATACCTGCCTGGATATGGCTCAAAAGAAGGTTTTAAGCATGCAAGACATAATAAAACCCGATACTCTCCTATTAAAACAAATCCTCGAGCCCAAGTTAAAAGCAGAGTTGAATCGCTTTACCAAAACATCTACCGACACTTCATTATTAATACCCTATAATAGTAACTTTTACCTAACAGGTAGCGGTCTTTGGTTTTGTTATAATCCAGGTAAGGCTAGGAAAGATATAGTAGAGGAAATAATTGTGCACCTAAAATGGGCAGAACTTGATAGCTTGCTCAAAGATGATTTTAGGAAGAGAATGGGGATATGAGGAATAAGAAGCAAATATATTAGTATGTTTTAAAGCTTATTAGTAATAGAAAGGATTAATTAGGAACGGGCAAGGTGAATAAATAAGATTATCCGTCTAATATTTTTCAAGAGTGGTGTAGAATTTTATTTTTACGTTAACTTTGCGTTCTAAAGGATTAACCAATTATCAAATACGATTTTTAGGCATTGTTTAAAACCAGAATTCCATTACTTATAAAAATATTCAGGTTTCGGCTCCAAAAAAATTCATTTAAATAAAATAATCCTTTCTCGTTAACCTAAAAAGTATATTTTTGCAGCATAAAATTAAATGCATTATCTATGTCTGAAATTGCAAATCGCGTTAAGAAAATTATCGTGGACAAATTAGGTGTTGACGAATCAGAAGTAACCCCAGAGGCGAGTTTTACAAACGACCTTGGTGCCGATTCGTTAGATACAGTTGAATTGATTATGGAATTCGAAAAAGAATTCAACATCTCAATTCCTGATGAACAAGCAGAAACCATAACTACAGTAGCACACGCTGTAAACTACTTGGAACAACATGTAAAGTAATTAATTAACAATTACAGCAACAGAAATCGTTCGATGAACTTAGAGTTAAAACGGGTTGTCGTTACGGGCCTCGGTGCCGTAACGCCATTAGGCAAAGGCATTCCCGGTTATTGGGATGGATTGGTTAATGGTGTTTCCGGTGCCGGTTTCATCAAGCAATTTGATGTAACCAAATACAAGACAAAATTTGCCTGTGAGGTTAAAGATTTCAACCCTGAGGAACATTTTGATCGTAAAGAAGCACGTAAGTTAGACCGCTTTTCCCAATTTGCTTTGGTGGCTGCTGAAGAAGCAGTTCTTTCTGCTAATCTCACTCAAGAGGGGATTAATCAGGATAGAGTTGGCGTGATCTGGGGATCAGGAATAGGGGGTATGATTACCTTTATTGAAGAAATGAAAGGTTATTGTAAAGGTGATGGTACCCCCCGTTTCAATCCATTCTTTATTCCTAAGCTTATTTTGGACATTGCCGCAGGGCATATCTCCATGAAATATGGTTTCCGTGGGCCTAATTTCTGTACAGTAAGTGCCTGTGCATCTTCTACCAATTCTATTATTGACGCCTTGATGTATATCAGGCTAGGAAAAGCCGATGCAATTGTATGCGGTGGTTCAGAGGCTGTGGTTACAGAGGCCGGAATAGGTGGGTTTAATGCAATGAAAGCACTATCTGAGCGTAATGATGACCCTGCTACTGCAAGCCGCCCATTCGATCTGAACCGTGATGGTTTTGTGTTGGGTGAGGGTGCCGGTGCAATCATACTCGAAGAGTATGAACACGCTAAGCGCAGGGGAGCCCACATTATAGCAGAAGTTGCCGGTGGTGGTTTAAGCGCTGATGCTTACCATCTTACTGCACCTCACCCCGAGGGACTTGGTGCCTATAATGTTATGAAAAACGCATTAGATGATGCCGGATTGAAACCAGAAGATATTGATTACATCAATGTACACGGCACATCTACCCCATTAGGCGATATCAGTGAGATTACCGCTATCCAAAGAGTATTTGGAGAGCATGCTTATAAGGTAAATATCAGTTCTACGAAGTCAATGACAGGTCATCTTTTGGGTGCCGCAGGAGCTATTGAGGCAATTGCAAGTATCCTGTCTACTGTACATGATATTATACCTCCTACAATCAA
>CAIWHI010000791.1 GCA_903912435.1 uncultured Bacteroidota bacterium
TCATACTTAGTCCACCCGAACTGCTTAATAAGGAACGAATGATATACGCTATAGCAATTATTGCCAGTCTTATTGGGTCGGCATTTATTATTCAGAATTTCCAGGAAAATTATCTGGAAGTGAGGCAAGGTGATTTTCCCAAACTACCAGTACGAGAAATAATTTTGGACACTATAGTCATTGTAATTTCATTCTGGTACAATATCATATGCTTCCGTGAAGTTAAAGCTATACTTAAGAGTTATAATGAGGAAGATGAAGGGTAATTTCAATATTTGAAGGCCCTGAAATGGTCCAGCATTGCTACCCATGGCGATGCCATGGGCCATGGTATTTATCCCCGTTGGGGAAATGAAATAATAAATATTATTTATATTTATATTTAATGCACTGAAAGGGAGACAATATTTCGCCATCAACATGCACTTAATATCACCCTTTTAGGGTTTATCTCCGTTTTCTATCAATTTTCTACAATAATACCAACCCTCCGTGTTTTGAAATTTTAATGTGTTTGCATGGTAACTAATGGCCTGTGGCATTTTATCCACGGCAAGTATTACATTTGCACCAAAATTTTATTCTTTTATGTCTTTACTGATAATAGGCACGATGGCCTTTGATGCATTGGAAACACCATTTGGGAAAGTTGACCGCATCATTGGTGGCTCGGCTACCTATGCAGCCTGGGCTGCTTCTAATTTTGCAAAACCTATTAAGCAGGTTTCTATTGTAGGGGGAGATTTCCCTATGGAAGAATTTGCTGCTCTTGAAGAGCGTGGTGTAGCTTTCGAAGGCGTGGAAGTCGTGCCTGATGGCAAGAGCTTCTTCTGGAGTGGCCGTTACCATATGGACATGAATACCCGTGATACTCTGGTAACTGAACTGAATGTGTTGGCGCAATTCGACCCAAAGATTCCGGAAAGTTACCAGGATTGCCAATATGTAATGCTAGGCAACCTTGTACCTGCAGTGCAAATAAGCGTATTGCAGCAATTGAAAACCCGTCCGAAATTGGTGATCATGGATACCATGAATTTCTGGATGGATATTGCTATGGACGACCTGAAAAAAGTGTTGGGCATGGTGGACCTGCTTATGGTGAACGATAGCGAAGCACGCCAGTTGAGCGGAGAGCATTCAATAGTAAAGGCTGCTAAGAAAATTCAGGCAATGGGTCCTAAATACCTGATCATAAAGAAAGGCGAGCATGGCGCACTACTGTTTTATGAAAACCAGATTTTCTCTGCACCTGCTTTACCACTTGAAGATGTGTTTGACCCAACCGGTGCAGGCGATTCTTTTGCGGGTGGTTTCATTGGTTACCTCACACGTATTGATGATATCAGCTTCGAAAGTATGAAGGCAGCCGTTATAATTGGTTCGGCTATGGCTTCTTACTGTGTGGAGAAATTTGGCCCAACCCGTCTCAAAGAATTAACTGCGGAAGATATTAACAACAGGGTTAATGAATTTGTTGCTTTGGCCAACTTTGAAATTAAGTAATTATTTCCTAATAAATAATATTAGAAATAGGACTGTCACTTATGGCTAGTCCTATTTCTATGTTATGAATCATTCAGATTGAACTTAATTGATTACCAAATCTTAATATAAATACGTTTATGAAAATTGTTCCAGGAGAAATCAAGACCTCCCAGTTGCATGCCTATCTTTTAGGCTCTGTAGCACCCAGGCCTATATGTTTTGCCAGCACTATAGATAATGAGGGCAATTCTAATCTTTCGCCATTCAGTTTCTTTAATGTATTTGGCAGTAAACCTCCCATACTTATATTTTCACCTGCCCGCCGGGTAAGGGATAATACCATTAAGCATACGCTTGAAAATGTGTATGAAAACATGGAGGTGGTGATTAATATGGTGAATTACGATATTGTGCAACAAATGAGCCTGGCGAGTTGCGAATATCCTAAGGGAACCGACGAGTTTGTAAAGGCTGGCTTCACAGCGGTAAAGTCTGACATGGTAAAGCCATTCAGGGTAAAGGAATCGCCTGTGCAACTGGAGTGCAAAGTGACACAGATAATAGAAATGGGCAATGAGGGTGGTGCTGCCAATCTTATCATTTGTGAGGTACTCTGCATGCATATTGACGATAATGTGCTTGATGAACAGGGCAGAATAGACCCTAATAAGATAGACCTGGTGGCCCGCATGGGTGCCGACTATTATTGCCGTGCATCGGGGGCTGCGGTATTTGAGGTGGCAAAACCCAATCTCTCTCTAGGAGTGGGTGTAGACGCCCTACCCGAACAAATAAGAAATAGCAGCGTACTCACGGGCAATAACCTCGGCTTGCTTGGCAATTGTACCAGTATCCCTGTTATTACCCCTTTGGCAGACGATAGCCGTCTCAACGACATTTTTAAAGACCACACACATAATGAAGATGCAAAAGTGCATGCGCTGCATAGCTATGCCAAGGAACTGCTGGATGCTGGCAATGTAGATAAGGCATGGCAGGTATTGTTGGCCTAGTGCATTATAAAATTTGATATCAGGAATCTTTCAGGAAATAATATTCAGGTTTGGTACGTTTTAAAACAAACCTGCGGGTGTTATGAACTTATTGGGAAATAAATATCAAATATCTTTAGTAAGCTTATTGCATGTGGCTGCCCAGCTACTGCTCATTTTCTTGCCTCAAAATACCCAGGCACAGTCGAACTACTATGTGGAGAATGAGCGGGAATTCTTTGGGGGCATAATTGCGGGTACAAACCTTAGCCAGATAGAGGGCGATGGAATAGCCGGATATAATAAGGTGGGCGTGAATGTAGGCGGTATAGTTTATGCCCGCCTAAAAGGTCCATGGGCTGCCAGTATGGAAATTCTCTATTCTCAAAAAGGTAGCCTTGCCAATTATTCGCAGCAAATTGACTACACACTCACACTTACCCATTATAGCATCAACCTTAACTATGCCGAAATACCGGTATTAATTAATGTGTTTGATAAACACAAAAACCATGCTTCATTTGGCCTGTCTTATTCCAGGCTGGTGGGGAGTACAGAGGGTATTACTACCACACCCTACCACAATTTCAATTTTAATGCCTACCCTTTTCAGCAAAGCGATTTTAATATTGTAGCCGGTGCCTGGGTACACATCAAAAAGGGACTTTTTGTAAATCTCCGTTTCCAATACTCCCTTGTATCTATAAGGGAGATAGTGCCACCCGAGTTTAATAATTCCGACCAATACAATAATATGTGGGTAATAAGGCTCATGTACTTGTTTATGTAGTTATAATCCTATTTTAGCCCTATACGCTTACTTTTGCAATATGAATCACTTCCCAATAAAACTGCAACTGCGTATAGACTGGAGCGAGATGGACCTCTTTAGCCATGTAAACAATGTGGCTTACTTCAAATACATACAGGCATCGCGGGTCAATTATTGGGAGAAAACCATGCTCACTAATATTTTCAGCGAAAACAAAACCGGGCCTATACTCCTATCTACTAATTGCCAGTTTATCATACCCTTGCATTATCCCGGAGATATAGTAGTAGAATCGAGGATGGAATTTATCAAAAACACGAGCTTTGGTATCCACCACCGCATATTGAATCAACTTGGCGAGGTAGCTGCCGAAGGCCATGATGTGATTGTATTTTTCGATTTCAATAAAAATGAAAAAATGCGTGTACCCGACGAATTCAGGAAGTTGGTAGCAGAACTAGAAGGGAGGGATTATTAGTAAACACTAATTACTCGTACAGGGCAATGAAAACCTGCCTTGTGTAATATTTACAACATCAGCACTTTGTTCAAATTTAGCCCTAAAATAATAGGTGCCTGACACCCGCTTATTGGCATTGTCGAAAACTAAATTTATTTTACCTCTATTATTAGAGTCAGTAATGAAGTTATACTGAAAACTCTTGTTATAATCCTTAACATTGCCACCAAACCCATTGGGGCTATAGGTTAATTGGTATTCGCCACTATGCAAACCTAATGAATCAATCAATGCAATAGATACGGCCTGGGAGCCATCATTACTGCCGCTTAAAATAAAAGTTGTATTGTGATTTGAAATCCTTGCCGTTTTACAATCGGAAAAGGCCGTTGAACATCCTGCCGCCCAACTAGTACCATTAATTTTGCAGTTGTTATAATTTGCAGGGGCAAGATCTATTTTAGTACAGCCACCACATAGTAGGACGGCTAGTAAGGAAAGCAGCACATATGTTTTCATCATCCAACATTTTGACTGAACAAATATATAAAATATAATTCAAATAACCAAAACTAATTTGTTTTTCCACCAAGCATAGATAATGGAAGATTGGGCAATAATAAATTAACCAAACTCACCTACTATCTTTTGCCCATTACTTATTAACTTCCCTACCTTTGGCTAAACAATCAAGACATAATGCAATTATCTGGTAATACTATATTGATAACAGGCGGCACATCGGGCCTGGGACGTGCTTTTGCTGAGCAATTTTATAATGATGGCAATACAGTAATCATCTGTGGCCGCCGTGCCGACAGGCTGGCTGAAATGCAGGAACTCTATCCTAATTTGGTGACCAGGGTATGCGATGTGGCCCGCGAAGACCACCGCCTGGAATTGTGTACCTGGGCTGTAGCCAACTACCCCGACCTTAATGTAGTAATGAATAATGCAGGAATGCAACTCGCTACTGACCTTACCCAACCCGTAGATATAAGCAGGGTAAAGGAAGAAATGGAAACTAATTTTATCGCACCAGTGCAACTGTCAAGCCTTTTTGCAACGCACCTTGCCAATAAAACCAATGCCGCCATCATCAATATTTCATCAGGGTTGGCATTTGTGCCAATAGCCTTTATGCCCATCTATTGTGCTACCAAGGCAGCTATGCATTCATATAGCCTTTCATTGAGGCACCAACTTAAGGGAGCCGGAATAGAGGTTATTGAGATTATTCCCCCATCGGTAGATACCGAACTGGGCCATGAGCGCAGGGAAGACAAAACCCAGTCGCACGGTGGTATACCCATAGGCGAATTCCTGACAGAAGCTATGGATGGCCTGAGAAATGGCGAGCAGGAAATAGCCGTAGGAATGTCAAAAGGCCTGCGAGCAAAGCGTGAGGAGGTTTTTGGGAATATGAATAGATAAAGATATTTCCATAATATTGATTGATGAAGTCATTCTTACA
>CAIWHI010000792.1 GCA_903912435.1 uncultured Bacteroidota bacterium
GGGCTGTAAGCACGGTAAACTTATAAACTGTTCCAGCCAACCCGGTCACCCTGTAATAGGTACCTGATGTTACAGATATGGTATCAATTGCCACACCATCTGAGTCTACTTTTATAGTTGAGGGGCGCATATTATAGTGCTCGTAACTTTCCATAATGCAATCTGCATTGCTATCTATAAACAAGGTAAGAGGCAACATGCGGCAATAAGCATAGTAGTAAGACGTAGTTGCGGAGTCAATCCTGGTAGTGCCATCAAACAATACCTGCTTTACAGTATAGGTGCCAGGCGAGCTGTATACATGGCTATAATTAGCACGGTAGGGCCGGGTAGTAGGTAATGTAGTAACATCAGATGTGCCGTCACCATAATAGGTGGTCACACTATATGCACTTGAAGAACCACATACCTCTTCTACAAAGAAGTTAGGGTGGCTGCAGCTGCTGTCAGTAACTGTAATTGTCATGCTATAAAAATGCGGCCCTGAACTTGTAGCGGGTAGGTAGGTAAATCCAGTCACCTCGGTATAGCCGCTTATGGTGCAGGTAAGCACCACACGGTAATAGTAGGGAGTTGATGAACTGAAAGTATAAGTGGTATTTGTTGCGCCTGCAATATTTGTCCAGGTAACCGTGTCGGTAGACCTTTGCCATTGGTAAACGGTGCTGCAACCGGAGGTAGCAGGTATACTTAAAGTATCAGAACCACCACAACCTGCTGAATAATTAGGTGCACCTGAATAAAACCAACCAAAGCAGGGCCCTGTTCCACTACCCAATACTACATTAAAATTGAACTCCATTTGACTGTTACCCACAAATGTGCCTCCCCTCGTTTCCCTGATATTATACACCACAGTAGACCTCTGGAGAATATTAGGAGTAAAAATAATTTCACCAGTACCACTATTAAATGACCAATCACTGGCTGAGGCTACTGTTAATGGATTGGTGCCTGATGCAGGTGTACCGGGCCAGGCTAATCCTATATAAGAAACCATACCACCAATAGTGCCACAAATATTAGAGCCATTTGTTGCACCCACTAATTCATAAAACAAAGTGTCGCCATCAGGGTCAATTGATAAGGGCAAATAATGATTGGTAGTTGCTAATAAAAAATAGGGAGAAGGGCTAACAGTGACATAAGAAGTGGTATTGGGAGTAGAAGTATTATTTAATGTGTCGATTAGTTGAATTGTACTTCCGGCCATCAGGTTAGTTATTGATGCTGTTCTCCCCGCAGCTGTAGTGCTACTGGTATGTCCTACGAAAATAAAACGCCAAACTGAAGAAGTATGCGATAGGGTTACTGTGCCGCTATAGGTAAATTTCTTTACTCCCGGTAAAGTAGCGGCGAGGTTGGTACAGGTAGATGTATCACCGGCACACAGTGGAGTAAATTCTATTCCAGCACTAGGAGTGTCAATACCCAGTGTAATTGTACTAAATGAAGTGCCTCCATCATAAACGCATATTTGCGGGTTAGCTGTTGATAATGTGGTGAATACAGATCTTGAGGCAGGGCTGCAATCACCATAAAGTTCCAGCGTCACCTTATAGGTCATTCCACTAACATAGGTATACTTAAGGCCAGCACCAAACAAATGCGAAGCATTTGCCTTGCCTACAGTTAGGCAAATGAGCATCAATAATAATAGCTTAGACGATTTGGTAATTGGCAAATTTTTCATACGAACATATTTTGTGGTGTAAACTTAAGTTAATTCAGTGTAAAAAAAAATATCTGTAAGCCTAAATGCCCAAATAAAATCTAAATCTTTTTTAGCCGGTTCCTGAAAATTGCTTTTGGTTAATTAAATGTTGGGAGGAAGGAATGGAAAAGGATTTTCGGGAAATCTTACCCTAAGCGATAATTTGGGCTTATATATTTGGCTCCATTCAGTGCGTTTTAAGGACATTTGTAATGGTTACATTCAAACATATCCCCGCACGAACATCTACTATGTACTATAATACTAACTACTATTAAGGAACGAATATCAACCCAACTACGTATTGACTTTCGAATTGGAAACAGTATCTACCCAATTACGTTTTGACTTTTGACTTTTGAATTTTTAATTTTGAATTTAATAAACCTTGTGCCAATA
>CAIWHI010000793.1 GCA_903912435.1 uncultured Bacteroidota bacterium
GATTTTTACAGCCAGCTCACTGATGGCAAGGAGGCAATAGCGGTCACCTATACCAGCGACCTCGCCCTGAAGCCGCTGACCACATGGTTGAAGCAAGGCCTTGAGCACGACCTGCGCTACCAGCGCACCTTAAGGGGTATACACAAAGATGACTGGGACTTTCGGCTGAACGGACTGCAATTGAAGCAATTCGGCTCTCAAGGGCAAAAGAAAAGCTTTCTTTTTGCTTTGAAGCTGGCTCAATATGCCTACCTCAGTAAAGTGCTGGGCCACCTGCCCATTCTCCTGCTGGATGATATTTTTGAAAAACTCGACCAGCACCGTATGGAGGCGCTTCTACGCATTATCAGGGGCGAAGGGTTCGGGCAGGTGATACTTACAGATACTCACCCGGAGCGTATAAGGTTGGCTTTTGGTGAGGGCACCGAAGTTGGGTTTATTTATTTGTAAATTTTGTTACCGGTTCCAATTTAGTCCGCAGGGTTCAGCCGCGCAAATATGGGTTGAAAAACATCTTGCCCGGCATTGTTAAGTGCCTCCGTAAAGCCAAAAGTTAGATTGGTCTTACCTTCTTTGAGTTGCACAAAGATCGACTCAATAAAATCGCTCACAGCCGGCGCGTGATCATGCAACCCTTTGCCACCAAGGTCCGTATTTAAAGCGGGTGGTATTATCTCTACTACCTCTATCTTTTTTGAACTTAGCAGGTAGCGCATTGACGTGGTGAACGAATGGAAAAAAGCCTTGGTTGCAGAGTATACGGGCGTCTTATGGTAGGGCACAAATGATAAGCCGGAGGTTACATTCATTATTGTATTCAGTGCCTTCAACTGAATGAATAACGATGTGAGGTGCACAGGGGCTTCAATATTAGTGGCAATTTCTTCCTTTGCACGGGTAAAGAAATCAGCATCAGTTACATTCATCCATTGCTGGATACCCGCATTATTCACCAGTACATTTACATCAGGGTGCTCCTCTGATATCCATGTGTACAATTCCTCTCTTCCTCCGCTGGTGAGCAGGTCGCACTGTTTGGTTATTACTGAAGGCAGCTTTTCCTTAGCTTCATTCAGCGCAGATTCACGCCTGCCGCATATGATGACCGTATTACCTTCTTTGATGAATCTTTCTGCAAGGCCAAATCCAATACCGCTTGCGCCGCCTGTTATAAGAATTTTATTATTTGAGGTCTGCATTTTATAATTTTTTTCAAAAATAATACTATGCAGTGATGGGCTAATAATTATAAACTTATAGGTGTATAGCTGAGAGATAATGCGGCGTATAATGGGTCACATCCTGAAAAATTTATCTTCCATCCATTTTTTTGGATTGTTAATTATGTAATCAGAGATTTTATGGTATGCTTGTTCATTGCGTATAATATGCTCATAATAATTCCTTTGCCATAACTTACCCATCATTTCATGTTCAGGTATCACGCCTGCTTCCACAAGCCTCTTAAACACATTTAAACAACCATTTGCCACCAATGATTTATATGCACCAACAATATCCCCAATCGTAGGGGCAGGGCTTGCCCCTGCCCAATTATTGATATGGATTGTATGCATATTGTTTTGAATAACCACATTGTTTTGGGCGCCCGTATCGTTTTGAATAACCACATTGTTTTGGATAACCGCATTGTTTTGGGCAATCACATTGTTTTGGGCAACCGCAAGGGTTGCCCCTACGTTGTTCAATGTAATGATTCCGTGCATGTGGTTTGGCATTATTTGAAATACATCTAATGATACATTCTGAAAACGTTCGGATAATTTTATCCATTCAGTATATGCGACCTGCCCGAATTCATTTAGTATCATCTCTGCATCCAAGTTAATATTGCCAAACCTCAATATCCTGTTATTGCAGCAAATAGTGATGAAATATGCCCCCGCTTGCGAATAATCATATTCTTTTAAACGGATCGAGCGCCTGTTATGAATTTGAGGATCGTATTTCATTACGATAAAAATAATGATGTTGCGTTAAAAAGAGAATGCCATAATTACAATAACAAGTATTACCAACAAAAACTGGTGCAGTTAGAACTGTGGTATTCCCATTAATTTATCAGAACTTTACAC
>CAIWHI010000794.1 GCA_903912435.1 uncultured Bacteroidota bacterium
GGCCTGTTTTTCCTCATACTGGCCATTACATTTGGGTTCCTGGGCTGGTGGTTGGAAAGAAAGAAGAAAGGAACTAAAAAAGAACCACTTACCGATTAATAACATTGTTTATTGTTGCTTCTTTTCTATATTTAACACTTCAAACACCATCAAAAATGTCGAACGTAACTGTAATTGGTAATGGCACCAAAGAAAGCCCATGGCAACTAAAAACCCCACCAGGAACATCTGACTATACTATGTATCGGGATGAAACACTTTCACCACCTGCACTGGTTTGTACGGTTGGCACAACTGTATTGCGCTACGATCTCCGCTGTATTAACGACCTCCACACTATGCTCAAAGCCCATGGCGACTGGATGCTGCTAGGTAGTGCTGACGAACAAAAACCAGCAGCAGAAGGTACTGTAGAAGCCTGGGGCCGGTCGGAATCGAACCCTGTTGGTGGTTGGTATGGCCTCAAAAAAGGACTTAGGGGTAGATTTGGGATGTATGTTCCAGGAGTATTGGAAGTGCTTGGCCTTGCAGAGGTAGAGCATAATGCGAAGAATAATAGGATGAGGGCGATATAAAGGATAGGCATTTTTCAAAAATTAAAACATATAAAAATCACAAAACCGCCAGCTCGCGACTGGCGGTTTTGTTTCTAAACTAAAATAGGGAAGGTAAAAGATAGGGACCGGTAAAAAGAAATCTAAGAGGGTTGTATTGGAAAATCTTAATTGATAACCATTTACAGGGGCCGGCATTACGATAATGGGAAAGCCCCATTACTTATATAGGCGTAGTAAAGACAAAAAATGTTAGTACTATTTTAAAATATTTTTTATCGCAAATCTTAATCAATTGTATCACAACAAAATGTAGCCAAAAATATTTTTTCTAACAGAGCTAACAAACCTTAGATCGAACACTAAACAATGGTATAAACAACAAATAAAAAACCCGGCCATGGGCCGGGGTAACAATCTTCTATAGAGTTAAGCAAGGTTATTCATCATCGTCAGATAAGGATTTTTGCTTCCTATCGCTATACTCCTGAACTTTCGCATTATTTCTGGTTTGCTTGCCTATATTTATTCCTAATTTATAGGCACTTGAATTGGATGGATCTGCTTCTATCGACAAGTCAACTTCATTATAAGCACCATTAATATTACCCTTTATTGCATAGGCATAAGCCATGAAGTAATGATAATAACTCTCATTGTACTTTTCTAGGTTCTTATAAAAAGTAATGGCACTATCTACCTTGCCAGCTTTCATATAAGCCTGCCCAGCCATTTCGTACATACCAATATTACCAGGATCTCTTGCCAATACTTTTGAGCAGGCTAACATCATTGAGTCGATCTTTGCTTCGGTACTATACATACTTGCCAGCTTCTCCCATACCACCTCATTATTTGGATATTCAGCCAATGAAGCCAGGAAAGCACCTTTTGCTTCCTCATATTTTTTTGCCTTCATGAATTGAAAACCTTCAAAATCCTTTCTTGTTTTCCTTTTCAGGATTGCCGCTACCGGCACACCATCTACATCTATAGTATGAATGGTTTCGGGTGGTGGCCAATTACCAGAGGTTAATTGGGCAGGATCTACATAGCGGGAGAAGAGGATACAATAGTCCCAATCTTTAGCATACCTGTTGCCATATGACACATAATCAGCCCCAATATTATAGTTATCTACAAAATCCGGGTACAACTTTTTGTAAGATTCATATGTACTATCATGTCTGAAGTCGGCAAAACGCTCATAGACAATATCATATTTGGCAGGTAGTGTTTTGTAATGTGCCTGGTAAATGTAGGCCTGCAAAGGATAGATACAATTGGTAGTTATCACCACCTTTTTATTACCTTCAATATGCTCATTTTTATACAACCATTCTATTGCAGGTTTTACACCAAGCATGTAATAATCAGTCTCGTATTTGCCATAAACGTTTTTCATTCCACCTGATAGCTCATTAAAATACAATGATTCAAATGGATGATTGGCCATTACAAACTTTGCCGGAAGTAATAATCCTGCTACTACCACGAATAAAACAGCATAACCCACAACCTTTTGCTTCATTTCCATCAATATATTCAGCCCTACTGAAGCAATAACTACCAAAGGAGGATAAATAAACAGGAAGTGACGCCAGCCATCATACAACGATGATTTCTTATAAATAGCATACGCCAATGGGAAAACGATTGTAAATATTAATAAACAGGCAAAAATAAAATTGGTCTTATTTTTCTTTATAATCGCAGGTATGGATATGACACTAATGGCCAGACCAACTAATACTATCACAGGTGCTGTGTACAAAATGTATTTAGGTATATAATACCAGGGCACCTGATTACTCATAATATGCTTACCATCAAAAATAAGTGCAATATTCACAAAGAAATTAGACATTACTTTCAAGGCTTCCAATGGCATAGAAATTATACCTTGATGAGCATATGGCCAGAATAGTATAGCTATCAAATAACCTAATACCCCTACTACCACCATTTGGGTGATTAGTTTTTTGTTGAGGACTGCCTTCAATTGACCAGTAAGGAATGAGTACGCAAACAAGAATAAACCCAGATAGGCTATCAACAAGAAACCACCAATACGCACACCCATTGCCCAACCTATACTACATACCAGCCCGAATATATGCTTGGCATTAGGATTTGGTAGCGACTTGAGGAACAGTAAAATGAAGTAGATACCGGCAGTATAACCCACAGAAAAAGGTATATCCTTAGGATTAGCGAAGTTGTGGCCAAACCAGCTTGGAGATAGAACTAAGAATACAAGGGTAAGAATTGCTGCCCCCCAGCCACCTAAAAGTCGGGCCAACTTACCTGCATAAATAATACCGATAGCACCCACTAATGCATTGAAAAAGTGCATGGTAGTATAATGGTCCCAAAGGTGAACTGTGTGGTAAAATGTTGCGGTGATAAAGTCGAAAATACCACCATAGTACTGGATACCTGATGGGTTTGTAGCACCGGGGGCTATACCGGTTTGGGCTGAGGTATCATTGCCAAAGAAGTAATTAAAAATGCTATTACCATAATCGAAATGCCAATGCTCGTCACCTGTTATGGCAAACTGAAAGCTCATTGCAGGCATAATGATTACCAACAACAAGGCCAATACATTAAATGCCGACCTTGACAAGATATACCTTTTCTCTTCGGGAGTAGCAGTGGCAGGAATCCTGAAAGGCATGATAAAACTATTATAAAACCATAGTCTCATAGAAATTGATAACACACCAATTAACATTAAAAATGAATCCTTTATAACGTTTACTTTACTTTCTGGTTGATTTACCCAATTGATAGGCATCTCTACAATAGCTATCCCATTTAGATCTGCCTGGTAGAGTAATTCCACATCATGCGCCCAACCCGTGCTATGCATACCACCAAACAACCATGTAGCCACAGGCCCCGGATACAGTTTAAAACCACATTGGGTATCCTTAAGTTGCAGGGAGGTAAACACCTGGACAATGCTGTTAAAAACCCCACCTATTATCCTACGGCTTTGTAACGCTTCAACTTTACCATCTTCA
>CAIWHI010000795.1 GCA_903912435.1 uncultured Bacteroidota bacterium
AGTGTAATGTAATTTAAAAACCCGAGGGGTTGATATTATTGTAGAAAATGGTAAGTGAATAGGGATGAACCCCGTAAGGGTGATATTATTTGGTAAATGATAAAATAATATCACCCTACGGGGTTTTTTTAACTCGATAATGTTTTTCTATAATAATATCAACCCTTCGGGTTTCCTATTGCTAAGTATTAAATGATGTCTAAACTTTTGGGAAACTTATTATATCTTAAAAGCAGGTAGTTCTAACTATAGAAAAAAACATTTTGAAATCGAAATAAAACACTATTTTTATATTTCAAATTCAATTTATGGTTAAAAAACTGCTACTCCTTGCTGGTGGAGCTTTATTGCAATTAGGTGCAAACGCTACTACACCAGATTGGGCTACCAAAGTTGCACCCATTTTGTACAATAATTGCACCTCCTGCCATCATGATGGTGGTATTGCACCATTCGGATTGCTTACTTATAGCGATGCGGTATTATATGCCACGTCAATGAAGGCAGATGTGAACTCGCACAAAATGCCACCATGGCCACCAGATGCCTCTTATTCCAGGTTGGCCCACCAGCGCATCTTATCTGCGACTGATATAGCCACTATTACTGCTTGGGCAGACGGTGGTACTCCGCAAGGCAATCCATTGCTTGCTCCACCGGTTCCGGTTTATGCCAATCATGGTGTAATACCCGGTACCCCCGATTTGAAAGTTAAAATTCCTACTTATACCTCCACCGCAGCTACCGGCGATGTTTACCAATGTTTTGTAGTTCCCAGCGGTTTATTGGCCGATAGGTATATCAGTTCGTTCGAGGCAATACCTGGTAATCCTGCCTGTGTGCACCATGTATTGGTTTATTCAGATACTACGGGCACTTGTGCCGGGCTGCAAGCTGCTAGTACCACCCCTCCCGGTTATCCCGATTTTGGTGGGGTAGGCAGCAATTCAGCAGTTTTGTTGGGAGGCTGGGTTCCAGGCAGTATGCCTATGAGTTATCCACATGGTTTCGGTGTTAGGTTAGCAGCCCATGCTGATATTGTCATTCAGATACATTACCCAGCAGGCACCGCAGGAATGGTAGATAGTACTGAAATACACTTTTTCTTTACACCCACTACAGGTACCACCAGAAATGTATCAATCGATCCACTATTGGAGCATGATTTAGATATTTCTGCCCCATTGGTGATACCAGCCAATACTACAAAGTCTTTTAGCGAAGAAGTACCCGCGGGTATTTTGCCTGACCTTACTTTATTAGGTGTGGCTCCGCATATGCATCTGATTGGGAAAACGATTATGAGCTACAGCATACTGCCATCTGGTGATACTGATCAATACATCAATATCAAGAATTGGGATTTCCACTGGCAGGGATTTTATATGTTCCCTAAGTTGAAAAAGATACCTACCGGCTCAAGGGTAAGGGCAGAAGCTTTTTATGACAACACCACAGCCAACCCCGAAAACCCGCATAGCCCGCCCCAAACAGTAGTAGCAGGCGAGGCTACTACCAACGAGATGATGATTGTATTCCTGGTGTATACCCGCTACCAAACCGGTGATGAAAACATCATAGTAGATAGTGGATTGGTACTAGGCACAGCAGAGCAATTTAGCAACTATTACCATGGGCAGCAATTGCTTGAGGTAAGGCCTAACCCCGCTATATCTGACATTGTGATTAAGTGTTATCTGGAAGATGCCGATAGGGGCGATATAGTATTAAGAGACATGCAGGGTAAGGTGGTAAAGCAATTTATGGTAAATGAACTTATCCCCACAGGTTATTCGGTATTTACCTATTCAGTAAATGGCCTGCCGGCAGGTACCTACTCACTGGAACTCAAAACTTCGCAACAGATTTTGAGCCAGAAGTTGGTGGTGGTGCATTAAAAAATCGTTTATTATGTCATCATGCAAAACGGGGCTCCATGAGTCCCGTTTTGTATGATGACCCCTTCTTAAACCCTATTCGTGTATAAACACAGCCTTTGCTTTCGGCCCATTGGTCTTAAAATTGTCAAGACCTATTTTCATATCGGCGGTGAGCAGGCATTCACCAAACATCCTCGATTCAAGGTCCAAGCCGGCTTCAAGGGTCATGCCCAGGCCATCATAGATTGATTTGGTGATGATGG
>CAIWHI010000796.1 GCA_903912435.1 uncultured Bacteroidota bacterium
AGTTGACCCTACTGTTGCTATACCAGTTGACCCACTTGTCCAAACCCCACTTGATGTAATGTCACTTAATGTGCTGGTTGCAGTAACACAGGCACTTAATGTACCAGTTATTGATGCAGGACTTGGGTTAACAGTAATTGTTACACTACCCGTCATATTTACTGTGCACCCTGTTGTAGTATTCGTTGCAACTACAGTATAAGTGCCTCCGGTAGTCTGAAGGCCAAAAGTTATAGAACTACCAGTTCCTGTTACCGGACTGCCTGTATTTACACCACCAACTTTTAACTGGTAACTCCATCCTGTTTGTGAATTGCTTAATCCTACAGCCAGACCGGTACCACCCGCACAGTAACTGCCACCACCTGTTACAGAATACGCAGTGGCACTTGGGTAGGCGGTATAGGCAATATCATCCATCAATATATTGTCTCCTAGCTTACTAAAAGCATTGAAAATTAAATAATTTGTTGCAGTATTGTAAGTGGTAGGGATAGTAAAAGTATATTGGTACCAACCTGATGTTGTGGTAGTGGAAGTGCCGGAAATATAAGAGCCTGATATTGCTTGCCCACCTCGTCTTGCTACATAACCCAAAGTTGTAGCTCCGGAGGTGCTCGCACTGGTATTAACATATACCGTAATGCCTTCACCATTATATGTAGCCGTATTATATGCCGATACATCCCTATAAATCCACACTGTCATTGTAGTTGCTACACTATTTCTACAAGACCAGTCAATAACTGATGAATATAGATTAGCATTATAACCACTGCTTGAAAGATAAGAATAGAAATAAGCCATATCCGGTGTGGAATGTGGTGAAGCCGTAGGATTGCTAGCAGATCCAACAAAAGTCCAGTTTGTTGTACCCGACACAATACCGCTTGTCCAGCCAGTAGGTATGGATGTACTTGAAAAAGGTTGTGAAACCGCTACCTGGGCTTCACTATGATAGGATATAAAAAACAATGCTATAAGAACAAAAAAGCGGCTAAGCTTATTTTTTATGGTGGGTAGCAATTGAATCATAAATACAAATTTTTAAAACAATTAGAAACTATTAAAACACAATAGAAACCCATTGCCTATTGTTCTCCTTAAAAAAACAACGGTAATGAATTTTTAATAATAAATAAACTAAAACAGGTAATAAATCAACAGTCTATGAACCAAATACCAATCAAACCAACAAACACCTACTACATCACAAATGATTACGAAGGCAATAGCCTCAACACTATAAAATTTTGAACAATAAAATTCATAATTAATTCACACGGAATTAGGAATTAATTAAGAAACGCGTTTCAAAGGATGTGGGACCCTAAAATTATGTTATTCTTTATTAACTTTAGGGTATAATTTTGTTATGGAAATGTTAACAAAAGCAAAAAGAAGTCTTAATAAATAAATTAGAGGTAATTATATTAAATAATTTTATAAGCATATTTCTTTCATGCTAAAAATTTTCAGAAAGAAAGGTGATTTAATAACAATACGAAACAATTATCAGGCAAATTGATTTGGCCTGGCTTTTTATATAAAAACGCATATAAGCAGAAAATTGTTAAACAAATTATATATATTCAATAAATTTAACTGAATTATGGTAAACAGAAGCAGTAAAACTTGAGGCATAATTCGTACTAAGAATAAAGCTATTAGTTTGGAGTTCTGAGTTTTCTTGACTAGAAGTAAATTCATTATTATGTAAGCCATTTAAACATGGAGTATTTACTAAAACATCACTTATCCCTTTGCCTACTAGCTTTAAAAGGGCTTCTTTCCGTGTCCATAGTTTATAAAAGGTATCCCTTCCGCCATTCCTGTTAACAAAGTCAATCTCCTTTGGAGAAAAATAATTGTTCAAAACTTCAAAATAAGGAAAGTCAGGATTGATGTATTCAATATCGACCCCAATTGCATGGCTGGAAAAACCTAACAAAATCCAATCACCTGAATGGGATAGATTAAAATGAATGTGGTTGTTATTAAGATTTGCTAAATAGGGCTTGCCATGAATGTCAATGTTAAAAAGTAACTTCTTTGGTGTTAGCGCAAGATATTGCCCTAATAATTTCCGAAGGACCACTCTAGAGAGCAGATACCTTAATCTATCACCCTCAAGGTGATACTCCCCCGCCCTGCTGATTTCAGCAACTGATAATATTTGAGCTAAACCTTCAAGAGCACTAAGACTTGATGGAATATGTACCCTCCAGATATGTACCTCACCTCCTATAACATTCTCCGTCTCCGATGGTTTTATCCATCGGGGCGAATCTATATCGAGGATGGTAAGTGTTGGCACCAGTTTTA
>CAIWHI010000797.1 GCA_903912435.1 uncultured Bacteroidota bacterium
CTACAGACTATTTGCTTTTTTGACAATAAACTTTGAATTCGAACCTCCCCTTAAAATTTCCAAAGAGCAATATTATTGAATAACAAAAACTAACCATTCATAAATCAGCGTAAACGCACCCATTATTACCAAATAGTTAAGTAATTATATCTTTATAGTTACCATTGTATTACCAATACATTTACAGATAACTGCCAATAACCCTCAAGGCTAAGTTTGCACAAATTTTAAAAATGGGGTTCTATTCTAGACAACTATTAACAATAGTTCTGATTGTTTTTACATTAAATGGTTTTGCCGCCACTATCAAGGGCAATATAACCGACAAGAAAACCGGCGAACCAGTAATTGGCGCAGTAGTAGTATTACATGGCACCAATATGGGTACTATTACCGGGCTAGATGGCTCTTATGTAATTAACAAAATACCAGGCGGATCATATGAGGTGGAAATCAACTATACTGCATATGAAACCTTTAAACAATCCGTCACCCTTTCTGAAACCCAAACCATAATATTAAACCAATTAATGATGCCTGTTACTTCCCAACTTAAGGAAGTAGAAGTAAAGGCGAAAATGAGTAATGGCAGCGATGAGCAGGCACGGAATATTGAGAAAAACAGTGATAATGTGATGAACATTTTATCTGCTAAAACCATTGAATTATTGCCCGATATCACCATTGCCAATGTGCTTCAAAGGGTATCTGGTGTTACAGTTCAGAGGGACGCTAATGGCGAAGCCAGATACGTAATCATCAGAGGTATGGAAAAAAGGTATAACTATACCACTGTAAATGGCATTAAAATTCCTAGCCCTGACGACAAGATGAGGTATGTACCAATGGATATCTTCCCTGCTGAATTGGTTGACAGGGTTGAAGTAATTAAAACCCTAACGCCAGGTATGGAAGGTGACGCGATAGGCGGTGTAATGAATATGGCTATGAAAAATGCACCTGATCATTTAGTTGTTTATGCCAGTGCTGCCACCGGATATAACCAAACGCTAATTGACCGCGATTATTTGGGTTTCCCTAAATCAGGTCTTAATTTGAAAAACCCTGCCGAATTTTATCATTCAGTTTATATACCTACTGTGGCTGATTTCCAGAGGAAAACACTGGATTTTACAAAGAGTAAAGCACCTGCCAATGGCATGATGAGTTTCACAATTGGCGATAGGTTTTTGAAAAACAAAAAACTGGGTGCCATCGTTTCTGGTAGCTACCAGAATACGTATAAAGGCAGTAACACTATATTTTTCCTCCCATCCATTCAGCCGGGTGTAAATAATGCACCATCTGTTACCGATTTGGAAATCAGAAAATACTCTACTCAGGAATCAAGAACTGGCTTGCATTCAAAAATAGACTATGAATTTAATAACAAAAACTCGCTAAGCTTATATGCGCTTTATTTACAACTTGACGAGTTACAAACAAGAGATGTAATTGATACCACAGTACAAATTAATCGTACCGGCCCTGGAACTGGCGCAATTGACTATACCACAAGATCTGCTTTCAGAACTCAAAAAATCCAGAATCTTACCCTTCAGGGTAAGCACTTGCTGGCAAGCAATTTAAAATTAGATTATTCACTTGTTTATTCTTTGGCTAAGAAGGATGTACCTGATATGGCCGAACTGCATACCTATTCAGGTGCTTATATTGATACTATAACTGGAAAATCAACCGCACCTCAACCAAACCTGAAATCAATATCACATAGTTGGGAAAGAACTACTGATGAAGATCATTCAGGTTATTTAAACCTCACTTATACTCCTACTATTGCCGGTAAGGATGTAGAATTTATGGCTGGTGGTATGTTTAGAAATAAACAAAGGACCAATTACTATAATAGTTACTCTTTAGACCCTGCAACTGCCAAACAACCTTTTACAAATGTTTATGACGCAGGTTTGTTATTAAAAAACCCTGCCGGTGAATTATCAAACGGGCTTAATTATAATGTTACAGAAGATATTATGGCTGGCTATGGCCAGGCCAAGGTTACACTGAACAAATTACAAATTCTGGGTGGTGTAAGAGTTGAAAACACACACGAAAAGTATGCTATGAATGTTGACCCATCGTTAGTGCCGGGCCAGAATGGTGAATTTAAGTATACAGATGTGCTGCCTAGTATTAATTTCAAATATGCCTTAGCAACTAAACAAAACATTAGATTATCTTATTATGAATCAATAAGCAGACCTGGATTTTTTGAGATTGTTCCTGCCTCATTCACAGGCGAATATTATACAGAAACTGGCAATGATAGTTTGAATCATACAGTTGCTCAAAACTTTGATTTAAGGTACGAATGGTTCCCTAAAGGAATTGATCAGGTATTAGTAGGTACCTTTTATAAAAGCATTACAAACCCAATTGAATATCTTCTGGATGCAAAAGCCGGTAAAGCATCTGCCGGGTATTTGATGCCAACAAATGTTACTGATAAGCCTGCCACTATTTTTGGTGCGGAATTAGTGGTAACGAAATACTTCCATTATTTCGGTATATCCGCCAATTACACCTATACACATTCAGAAATTACTACCAACAAGAGTATCAGGTATAGAGATTCATCAGGTAGTATCACTACCAACTCTATTGCTGTTTCAAGGCCATTACAAGGTCAATCTGAGCATGTTGCAAATCTGGCACTTATATATAAAAACCCAAAAATTGGTTTAGACGCTCATATTAGCTGGGTATATACTGGAAGGCGAATTTCATTCTTATCTTCATATGACGGACTTGATTATTGGCAAAAGGCTACCTCATTCTTCGACTTTTCATGCGAAAAGAGAATAGTAAAGCATTTGTCGGTATATGCCAAAGTAAACAACCTGCTTAACTCTGCTGTGATAATAGAATTATTAAAATCAAATGCCGATTTAAAAACCGGTACACTTCAACTTCCATATCAGGAATTGCCATCTAACATACTTGTTCAGAAAGATTATTATGGCAGGAATTATCTGGTAGGACTTCGTTACAAATTCAACTAACAAAAAATATTCTTATGCGTAATATATCAATAAAATTATCAGTATTAGTTATAGCAGTGATCCTCTTTGCATCCTGCACCAGAAATAAATATGATGTTATATATACATCAGTGCCTGTAATTAAAAAAGCACAGGGAATAACCGATTCAGTGCCATTATGCGGAACATATAAAGGACATCTGGCTAGCGGAAAAACCTACAGGGTTGGGCCCACATGCAATATAACTGTTAATGCCGGCGACACCTTATTTATGGATGCCGGGGCTACATTATATATGTCTCCTGCATCTTCAATTGTAGTAAAAGGCATGTTCATATCCTTAGGCACCAAAGACAGTGCCAACTGGATAACAGTAGATGGATATACTAAAAATAACGATTACAATTTACCCGCAGGTAGCGATTCTGCATATGTAGGTAAAAGATTGTGGTGTGGTATCAATTGCGATACTTCATGCAACCTGTTGGTTTTAAAATGGA
>CAIWHI010000798.1 GCA_903912435.1 uncultured Bacteroidota bacterium
ACCTTACTGACTGGGACCGTAAATGTCATGAACTAGGGGGTGAGGGTGTTATTGAATACTGTGTTGAGCCCAAATACGATGGTGCCAGTATCTCTATTATATATGATAACGGTAATTTATCACGCGGTGCTACCCGTGGCGATGGGGTTATGGGTGAGGATGTTACCGCTAATATCCGCCAGATAAAGTCAATACCACTTTCTACCCGCATGCTAGAGGCGGGTATTGCCCAGGTAGAAATAAGAGGGGAGATTGTTATTCATAAAAATGTTTTTGAAGCTTATAACAAACAAAGGATAGCAGAGGGTCAATCTCCATTGGCTAATCCCCGCAATGCCGCATCTGGTACCCTCAGGATTCTGGACCCTACCGAGGTGCGCAAGCGTGGCCTAAGTGCCATCCTATACCATATCAGTGATTATACATTAACCCCTGGAGCTACCAGGCCGCCTCAATTAAGCACTCATTATGGGTCTATACAATGGTTATATAGCCTGGGTTATCCCACACCGGCAATGGAAATGAAGGTGTTTACCCATATTGACGAGGTAATCAAATATTGCAGCGAGTTTGAAGCCCGCCGCGACGACCTGCCTTTTGAGGTCGATGGGCTGGTAATTAAAGTGAACGATTTTGCTATGCAAGACCGAATGGGCATGACCACACATCATCCCCGTTGGGCCGTGGCTTATAAGTTCAAGGCACGCCAGGCTACCAGTAAGCTACGCCGGGTAGAATTCCAGGTGGGTAGGGTAGGCACTATTACTCCTGTTGCCAAGATTGACCCTGTTCATATTGGTGGTGTTACCGTTACTTCCATTTCCTTGTTCAATGAAGACGTAGTTAGGGAAAAAGATGTACGCATTGGTGATACTGTATTAGTAGAGCGCGCCGGCGATGTAATTCCCTACATAGTAAAACCCCTCACCGAGCTAAGGGATGGTACTGAAGAAGAAATAAAATTCCCTACCAACTGCCCCGCCTGCAATAGTGAGCTGGAAAAGCAACCAGAGGAAGCTGCATGGCGGTGTATCAATATTGCCTGCCCGGTTCAGGTTGCCGAGCGCCTTATCCATTTTGCCAGCAAAGACGCAATGGACATCCGTAGCCTGGGTGATTCCAATATCCGAAAGTTTTTTGACCTCGGTTTAATAAAGGACATACCATCCATATACACCATCAATTGGGACAATGTGCGTGGTATGGAAGGTTTTGGTGAAAAATCTATAACCAACCTGAAGCAAGCAATTGAACTATCTAAAAAACAAACCCTCAACCGCGTAATATTCGGCCTGGGTATCAGGCATTGTGGGGAGAATACCAGCAAGATACTAGCATCCGCAGTTTTTAATATCAAGGAACTATACGATTGGAATGTTGAAAAACTATCTACCCTTCAGGATGTAGGCCCCAAGGTAGCAACATCAGTAAGCGATTTTTTCGCACGCCCCGAGAACAGGGCCATTATCGATAGGCTCGAAGAAGTAGGGGTAAATCTGGTAAATGACCATAAAGACCAGCAAAAAGCCGGTGGTGCACTTGAAGGAAAAACATTCCTATTCACAGGCACCCTCAGCCAGTTTAAGCGCAGTGATGCCGAAAAGATGGTAGAAGATAAAGGCGGAACCCTATTAAGCGGTGTAAGCAGCAAACTCAATTATCTGGTAGTAGGTGAAGATGCAGGATCAAAACTCGAAAAAGCCAAAAAATTAGGCACCGTAAACATCCTTAGTGAGCAGGAGTTTTTGGTTTTGATCAATGGGTAGTTGTTCAAATTTCGTACTTTCAAACATAAGGTCGTTGGCTCCATAGAAGCCAATGGCTTTGTGATAAGGACTATATCTCAATGATGATTGCTGCCAATACCAAGTATTGTTTTATTGGAATCTGAACAAAAAATTAGATTGCCATTCGGAGGCCTCACCCCGGCCCTCTCCCAGGGAGAGGGTGTCGTATCTTGGCGTTTCTGACAGTAATTTTTGATATATTTGGGATTGGCCACGTCATTTTCAATGAACTTTTGTGCAACAAGTTTGTTACTCCGACGGAGCAGCCCTAATTGGGATATTCTTACATTCTAAATCTTACATTATCCTAATAATCCTACTCCAAAAACACTAAAACCAATCTAATCACGTTTCTTAACATTTTGAACAACCAATAAAAACTAATTTTACATCCTTATTTGCTCATTAAATAACAATTATGCATAAAATATTCAGGTTAATTTCTTTCATCCTGCTGGTTTCAGTATTAGGCTCATCTTGTATCGTATCAAGAAAAAAATATGACGAGGCTACTAAAAAGGCAATGGACCTGATGGATGAAAACTCCAAATTGAAAACCAAGGTTTCAAGCCAGGAGGATGCAATGAAAAAGCAAAGCGACCTGATAGCCCAACTTAAAGGAAATATCGCTAGTCAGAAAGGGATTATTGAAGCCCTTAATGGCCGCATAGCCCGTCTCAAAGACAGTATTGCCAGTGGTGATGAGCAGATACAAACTCTGGAAAGTAAGTTGGGTACCATGGGCGACGAAAAACAAAAAACGTCTAAAGAACTTAACTCAACCAAGGAACTGGTAGCAGCCCAGAAAAAGAGTCTGGAAGAAATAGAAGCCAAACGCCACAAAGCAGAAAACGACATTGCTGACCAACGCCGCAAACTGGAGGAACAAATTGCATCACAGCGCGCCCAATTGGATAAATTGCAATCTTTCATCGACCAGCAACAAAAAGCCACTGAAGAACTTAGGAATAAAATTGCCAAAGCTCTGGAAGGTTTTACCACCAAGACCAGGGAACTGCTGCCCAAGATACCCAAACGGTCTCCCGGTCCTCAGTTGAAGGCGATGCTCAAGAACAACGGGGTGACGGATGATGAGATCGGTGAATATTACCGCAAGCACCGGGAGGATTATGAGGGGAAGGAGTTCGTTCGGATCAGGCAGATCCTTCTCATCCTGCCGAAGGAGGAGGACCCGGCCGTGAAGGAGAAGCTTCGGGCGGATGCTGAGGCAATCCACAAGAGGCTGATGAACGGCGAGCCCTTTGAACCGCTCTCCGCAAAATACTCCCAGGGACCG
>CAIWHI010000799.1 GCA_903912435.1 uncultured Bacteroidota bacterium
ACAATTATTAAGCAATAATCGTTTAGGTGATAAAAAATTTAAAAGAGGAAAGGCTGGTGGTCTTTCCTCTTTTAATGAATCCTCCCTGTCCTAAAATCCTACCAATCCTAATTCTGGACACCACTTACTTCATACTCGTCTTCCCCCCATCAGGCACTATAGGCAATTCTATGCAGCTACTATAACGCTTATTGCGGTAAATGGTTTGGGTAGATTTGATAAAATCTTTATCGGTGGCCAGGAAGATATTGGGCACATATTTCTGTGGGTTGCGGTCGAAGATAGGGAACCATGAACTTTGTATCTGCACCATGATACGGTGGCCTTTTTTGAACACATGGTTCACCTGGTGCAAGCTGAATTTATATTCCTCCACCTTTCCTGGTGTGATAGGCGACGGGATACTAAAACTATTCCTGAATCTTCCCCTAAAAATATCAGCGGCTACCATAATTTCAATCTGGCTTATTCCTGGTTTCTTTCGGTAAAAATCAGGGCTTTGATCTATCAGCTTCACAACCCAGTCGGCATCAGAACCGGTGATGCTTGCAAAAATGTCGGCCATAATGGTACCGGTAATAGTTACATCTTCAGTGAGGGTATCGCTTTTATAGGTAAGCACATCCGGACGGTGGTCAACAAAACGCTGGTCTTCTACCAGCCATGTTTCCCACTCCGAACTATCAGAATAAGTAACTTCAATTGGCCTGTTGCGGTATACCACAGGTTTTTCGGGGTCACTAATATAGCTGTCGGTACCATCCTTGTCAGGTTTCTGGAAAGACAGTTTGTTATTGCCATTGAGGTATAGTTTGGTAGTTTTCGCTGCCTGGTCGGGCCATGTAGTATAGCTTTTCCATTGGTTGCTCCCTGTCTGGAAACAGGTAGCTTCTTCAAATTTGCCATCACCTATTCCCTTTAGCCAGTAATCAAACCACCTTTTTTGTATGGCCCTGAAATCATCGGCAGTATTTCTTTCCATACAATAATCACCCAGGTTATAGGCACATGAGTCGCTCCATTGCCCATGGCACCAGGGGCCTAATACAAGGTAGTTATAGTTCTTATGGTCGTAATGTTCCATTTTGGCATAGAGCTCTTGTGGGCCATTCATATTTTCCTGATCCCAGTAGCCGCCCACGTGAAGAGTGGGTACCAATGGAGTATCAGAATACCTTACCGGTGCCTTGCTGCTCCAGTAGGTATCGTAATTGGGATGTTTTATAAAATCGTTCCAGGTAGGAATCTCGTTATGAAAATATTTCTTGTTCACATTAGATAGCGAACCAAGGTCCAGGTACCAATCGTAGAGGTCATATTTAGAAAATGGAAAGGAGGTATCACCTTTAGCCGCCTCTTCACCAAAAGAATATTCGAACCCAAATGCCAACCTAAAAGCTCCATTATGAAAGAAATCATCGCCCATAAAAAAGTCACCCACAGTACCCTGTGGCGAAACCGCCACAAGTGCCGGGTGGGGTTTTACCGAACTGATCAATGTAAGCTCACCCGGATAAGATATACCTAGTTGGCCTACCTTGCCATTGCTGTTTAAGTTTTTTAACATCCATTCAATAAGGTCGTAGGTATCAGATGCCTCATCAATAATTGTTTTGTTCCGTTTATCAAAAGCCCCTTCCATTATAAATTCACCTTCGCTTTTTTGCTTGCCCCTGATGTTTTGATACACAAAAATATAGCCATCCTTAGCCATGTTTTTTACATAGGGGTCTTTCTCAGGATAGAAGGTGCCAATATTCCAGTCGCTATAGGGCGAACGCATAAGCAGAATTGGCAAAGGGGTAGTAACACTATCGGGGGTATAAATGCGGGTAAAAAGTTTAACCCCATCACGCATAGGTACCATTACTTCCTTTTTGGTATAGTGCAGGGTAGGGGTATTTTGGGCAAAACTGGTAGCTGCTACAATTAATAGGGAAGCAACAAAAGCAAAACGGGAAATCAATTTCATCAGCAAATAAATATTTTTAGCACCATTGCCTTTGTAGGTGAACTGCAAAATAAAGCAATAAATATGTAATGTTTTGTTAGATTAGTAGGAAACTACAAGCCTAAATCTATAAAAATATTCATTTTATACTCCTTTTTGTTTCATATCACTAGCCATCCGGTAGGTAAGGTAGCCGAGTGATAAAACAGCAATAATAATAACAGGCCATAACCATTGGTTAGTTTTGGGTTTTTCATTTATCACTGCGGGTTGTTGTAGAGTGGTAGTAAAGGTGCTATAGGTTAGAATATTTAATTGCTGCGGTATACTGTCTTTAAATTGGCTTAAGTCGTATTGTGGATAAGGAGCATCCCTATTGCCTGTTACCAGAGTAAAAACTTTACCCTTTTCAAGCCAGGCCACCAGATATTGTTGCACCTGCAAGGTAGATGCACCTGTGAATTTTAATGGCTGGTCATCCTTATTGTCAATGTGAATAATAATACTGCTTGCTTTCTGGCAAATAACTGAGAACCTTACCGGTACACCCGATGAAATAGTAAATGGATTATAACTACTAAAAATACTGTTGCTATCCTTATCATTATATAAAAGATAAGCTACACCAGTGCGGCTATAAAATTTGGGGCCTTCCACCTGCAGTGTTACTTCATTTACCAGGTAAGGTGCAGCATTTTTTATCAATATATAGGTTTTGCCTGTGTTGCTGTCCTTTTGTATGAGAGTTGGGGCCGGATTGGTCAAAAATCCTGGTGGGTCTTGCGAATCTTTTTTTACAATGAGGCCTGCCTGCACAATATTCATAGGGTCGGTATGGGCATTATCTATTTTAAGCTTGTAATACCTGTATTTACATAATGGGAATTGGATGGTTTGGGTAAAATCGGCAAATCCATTTTGCATAGATGCGGCAAACCTAATCTTATCATTGATGATATACCAGTTTGCTTTATCGTCACTGCCACTCAGTTGGGTATTGCGCTCTACACAAGTGTTTTTAATTACCAGCGATAATTCAGAGATCCCATTTCGGTCAGGATTTTCAACAGTGATAATGGTATTTTTATTGTCTGATATATTGCTGAGAATGGGGAAATTGATGAATGATTGACTGTGTTCTAACTTATGCTCCTTTTGATGAATATAGGGTACAAAAGTAGTACTGTCTTTAATACGAATGTCGGAAAGGTCAGATTTAGCCAGGGAGCTCAATTCTGAATTGACAGGGATTTTATAAAATCCTGAAACAGTTACCTCAGCTAGTTTTGCACTATACTTATATTCCTGCCCATAGCTAATAGTACTTAGCAAAAGGCATATCAAAGTAAATTGCAGGGTATTCCTGGTCAGGCTCATTTGGTTATTGATCATTTATTTTACAATTAGGTTTTATGGCTTACTAATTCTCCTTATCATCAATAATGATCTTTTTCAATTTCTGATACATAAATGATACTGTAAGCAATATTACACCCAGAAGTATAAAAGCCAAAATTTTACCCCCCTCCGATATTCCTGAAATATCAATAACAAACAATTTGAGCAATACAATTGAGAATAAGACAAGTGAGATAATACGCAGTATTTTTTGCCTGTGCTTCATACCCAGCCATATAAGGGTAAATGAACATAATGCCCAGATAACCGTTAGGCCCGCTTTAGAATATTGGTTAATGAGGTATTCAGTATTATTGTTAGAGAAGGCAAGGATTACATATATATGCATCAATTCAAGGCTTATCAAGGTAATTGCCATACCCGAAAGCACCACACCCAGAGCTTTTTCTGACCCTGTAAATGATTCTTTATCATTACGTATAGCCTTAATAGCATTGAGTAATAAATATACAAGCCCCAGAATATCCACCCAATGAAAACCAAAATGCAACCATGCTACCTTGCTCGTAAGAATACTTAATCTGAGATTGCTAATGAGATCTGTACTGAAAATATAAAAGATAAAGCATGCGAAAAACGCAATTAAGTGTACCCATGGCGAAAGCCTGTACTTACTATGTGGTACCATTAATAATAAACCTAAAACGAGCAATTCTGTAA
>CAIWHI010000800.1 GCA_903912435.1 uncultured Bacteroidota bacterium
AAAAGAGTGGCCACCACCCAGGCATTCGTTCACAAGTGTTGCGGTAACAAAATCCTTACCTAGCCCACCATATTCCTCAGGGAATGCAGCACCCAGCAGCCCTAACTCACCGGCTTTCTCCAGCAGCGATGGCATTAGCCCCGCTTGCTGTTGGTCTATTTCATTCATATGTGGCAATACTTCCTTATCGAGGAATTCTGCACACATATCTATAATCATATGTTGCTCGTCGTTGAAATCTTCTGGTATAAAAGTGTTCTGTGGTTCAGATGTCTGAATCAAAAATCCTCCGCCTTGTAAAGATGCTAAAACCGTTTGAGTGTCCATTGTGAATCTTTGTATAAAGCTAAGGAATTATTGAAAAATCACAGTGTTAAATTACCAATCAATTTAGCAGGCAAACTAATTTTAATCGGCCTTTTATAAACTTTGCTAATTTCCAAAAGTCTATAAACTTTATACCCATACCTTTCAAATGATTATCAAGTCCAAATATTTATAACTTTGAGTCAAACTACCCATTTATGAGGTTCAATTTTTACATAGTAGTCTTTCTGCTTCTGTCGAATTTAGCATTAGCCCAAAAGTCAGACGATAATGAAGACCCTTATGAAACTAGGAACTACTTCATGGTAGGGGGCAATTACCTGAGTGACAATGTGTACCTGGGCCGTAAAGACAGTAATGCAATCTCTTACGTAAGCCCATACATGGGTTATCACTTTAAAAACGGCTTATTCGCTAAAGCTTTGGCTTCATGGATACCGGGTAAGAAACGCTTTGACCTCTTTACACTAGAGGCAGGGTACGAGCATAATTTTGGCGAACATATAAACGTAGGTGCAGAGGTGGATAAGTATTTTTATAATAAAAACTCCACCAGTGTGCGCTCCAATAGCACAGGCGGCCTAAGCCTGTATGGCCAGTATAGCAATGATTGGGTAGAACCCCAACTGAATATTGACCTCAATGCCAATAAGAAAAGTATGGATTACGTAACCGGCCTTGGCTTGGATCATAATTTCAGCATGGTGGATAATACCCTGAATATTACCCCCACAATAGTAATGAACCTGGGTACCCAGAATTACTATGATGAGTATTTTAACTCAAAACTAGGCAAGGCTGATAAAACCTATAAAACCAGAAAAGTGGTTTCTGATGCCAATAAATTCAAGCCCCTTGATTATGAATTTTCGGTGAAGGCCACTTATCGTGTTACAAAATGGTTGTTCACCTTAACGCCTACCTATGCCTTACCCGTAAATCCGGCAACAGTGGTACTCCCCAAAAGGACGGTTCAGGAAAAATTGACCAATAGTTTTTACCTGGAACTGGATATTTGCCACAGGTAATGATGGCTGAAAAATATTAAAGCCGCCCTTGAGTCAGCTTTTATATTTTCTGCCTTATTCGCACAGTTTATCTAATATACTAGGTTCCTTATTTGCCCACCGTTTGTTGCAAATGCTGGGGATACCTTGCACCCTGTATGGCAATTTTAGAGGTGGCTAGTTCTATTTCCTTTACGTCGTTATCAGTAAGGGTGATGGATGCCGCACCTATATTTTCTTGTAGGCGATGCAATTTGGTTGTACCGGGTATTGGTACAATCCATGGTTTTTGCGCTAGTAGCCATGCCAGTGCTATTTGTGCAGGTGTGGCATTTTTTTCTGTTGCTATTCCCTTTATTAAATCCACCAATGCCTGGTTTGCTTTCCTGTTTTCTTCCGAAAACCGGGGTAATTTATTTCTGAAATCTGTGCTGTCGAAATTGGTATTTACATTGATTGCTCCTGTAAGAAAACCCCTACCCAGTGGACTGAACGGAACAAACCCTATTCCCAATTCTTCTAATACAGTCAATATCTCCTGTTCTGGTTCGCGCCACCATAATGAGTATTCGCTTTGCAAAGCCGTGACTGCCTGCACAGCATGAGCTTTACGGATAGATGCAACGCTTGCCTCAGAAAGGCCGAAGTGTTTTACTTTCCCCTCAATTATTAAGTCTTTTACCGTACCAGCAACATCTTCAATTGGTATCATAGGGTCTACACGGTGCTGGTAAAACAAATCTATATAGTCTGTTTTTAGTCGCTTAAGGGAGGTTTCACAAACTTTTCTTATGTTCTCGGGTCTGCTATCCAATCCCAGGTTGGGATCTCCACCTGCAAACCCAAACTTAGTAGCAATTACTACGTCTTTCCTAAAAGGAGCCACAGCTTCACCTACCATTTCCTCATTAAGCGCACCATATGCCTCGGCAGTATCAAAAAAGGTTATACCCGCCTCATAGGCATCCCTCATTAATTTCACAGCCTCCTCCTTACTAATCCCCTGACTATAAGCATAGCTCAAACCCATGCAACCGAGTCCCATTGCCGATACCTCTAATCCACTATTACCTAATTTTCTTCTGAGCATAATTGTCATTATTATTTTCTGGGGCAAAGGTCGGAAGATGGTGTGAAGATGAGTAATATAGATCGCCCTTTTCTGATTATTTTAATGTTTAAGGGCAGAATAATTTACCCAGGAGTAACAAATTTGTTGAACAAATTTTCTTTGAATAGGAAGTATTCAATACATCCAACTTTCAGAGATACCGGGATACAATGTCTGCTGGTGTAAAAATTACGGTCAGCACCGCTTTCCGCGGTCAGACCGCAATTTTTGGTGCGTCAATAACTAAAAATTAGAGGGATAAAACACTCTCTGCTGCCTGTCCTGCTTTTTCAATAGAGAGCACCAGAATGAGCATGCATATGTTTCTAAAAACGCAACATAAGTAACCCCGGCCTTTATGTCTATATATAAAATAATAAAATATATATGCTTTAGCCGGAATTAGTGCGAATAGAATCACTGCATACCAATTTTGGCCTAAAGCCAATAAAATCTTAAAAATTTAGTGTCAAAAACTAAATTTGGCTCGATTTTTGCTATAAATATTAACCTTCAAGCAATTTTTTGATTCGGCATATTGGGCAAATTTTATTTGCGAAAAAAATCATCTAATTGTATTTTAGTAAGTTTTTCGGGTTCTAATTACAGATATTTTGGTGTTTTTTGGGTTTTTGTTTATTTTAGACCTCTATTTCGCCATTTATTTAGAGAATTTGTAATTTTTGGCTTGATTTTTGATGTATATTTTCAGAGACTTAAAGATATGTGTGCTATTGATAAAAAATTTTACGTGAAAAGATTCTTACTGGTTTTAGGATGCCTGGCAATGATCAATATTGCAATGGCGCAAATAACCCGTACCCCAATGGAAGATATGGTGAATGCCATAAAAAACAACAGGGTTACGGATATGGTGCGCTACTTCGATAGTTTTGTGCCAATAACCATAAATAACAACCAGTCGATTTATAGCCATAACCAGGCCGAAGTAGTTTTGAGGGACTTTTTTGATAAAAACAACCCCAAAGATTTCGTGATACTGGATAATGGCTCACCCGATAATACTTCAAAATTCATTATCGGTGATTTCACCCCACCCAACGGTATCAAATACAATGTATACATTTTGATGCGCATGAAAGATGGCAGGTTTATCCTTCAGGAAATAAGAATCAATAAAGAATAAAATATTTAGGATACAAAAAGCGATAGGCCCTGATTTTCGGGACCTATCGCTTTTATAACACTATTTGTTTGGTATGGCTAGTTTTGATTGGTAAGTGTTCTTGTTTTCGGGTATTTTATTGTAAACCCAAAGTTCTCAGTAATTGTTTCGTTGGCCTTTAGGGTAAGGTTCCATTCCATCAGCCCTGTTTTTTCATCGTAGGTGCTGGTGCCGGTTTTCTTATCTTCTATTTCCAGTTTAGTGTCGTTGCTTACCGGTTGGTGGTCTAGTATCACAATATTGATACTTTCTTTGCGGTTATTGCGGGCAGTGATGGTATAGGCATATGTTTCTCGCACATTAGGCCCCACATTTTGTACACTCCTCAACTTTATATCGCGTTCGCGTTTTACCATTATCTTCTTATCTCGTCCCATTGATATATTCATGGTGTCTTTGATATTGCGCACATCTATATTGCCCTGGCCCACATAGGTGCCTTCATAGAAAATATTTGTGGTTCCAGGTAGTAGGTTCAGGTCTTCCCAGTTAGTTATGCGGGCCTGAAGGAAGGCATCTTTGTCCAATTTAGGTACGGCATAATAACGGTAGGTTGCAGGCACATTATAGCTTTTAATGGATACCAGGTGCGGCTGCCCATCGCTGGGAATTGTGTAGGGCAGGTCAATATCAAACGAAGTATTTACCCCTGTATTATCCACCGCCACATAGCTGTTTACTGTAGATTGAGATTGGTTGTTGGTTGTGCTGTTATACAGAAAATCGCTTGAATTGCCGGCTACCCTAACCCCATCCACAATATACACAGTTCCTTCACTCCTGCTACCGCCAATTGATAGGGCATTACCTCTTTGAGCTTGATACATTGAGGTGGACTGAGAGGCAATATCAGTCACATTAGTAGTAGGCAATTTTGCAATATCAGCCTGTGTAAGCTGAGTTTGTTTAGTTATATTATTCTGATTGGTATTATAGGCAACCGGATGGTAGAAACCCAAATACCAGGGGGTGAGTACCGGCGCCTGTACCCCTTCTATAGGATTACCTGTAGATAAGGTAATGTGGACATTATTCCAGGCCACGCCACTATTCTGGTGTACATTGGCTTTATACACCAACCTGATAGGGGCATTCACCACATCCGCAAAAATATCGTAGGTAGGTTCCCAGCCGGCATTGGGCGATACATAGCTTATATTAATGGCGCTGTTAGTAGCTTCTTTGCTATAAAACTTCACCAGCAACTGCCCACCGGGAACTACTTCATTTTGCAGTTCTTCATTAATCTGCACATTAAGTTTTTGCATTTTGTCATCAATATGGGCAATTTGCAGCACCAGGGCCGATTTTTTATTAATATATCCTTCCAATCGGGTACTCACCAGGTCCAGCATTTTGGTGAGTTCTGCAACAGAGAGACCGGTATTATCACCACTCACTTTGCGGTTGGTTTGAATAATATTGATATACTCATTAATTACTTCCAGCGAATTATTGGCAGTAGCCCGGTTTACATTCAGTAATTGCAGGCTGTCTTTCATTTCTTTTATCCTTGGCGAAACTGCATCGGGAGTGAGGTAATTATTCATTGGTGTAGCCGACTCTACAATTACTCCATTAGTGGCATGTATTACCAGGCTTTGGTGGTTGATATTGCCTGCCACATTGGTAAACATAATTTCGTTTTCGCCCTCGTGAAGGCTAAGGTTGGCAGTGCTTACCAGTTCGGCACCGCTAAGGAAAATCGTTGCTTCCTTAATGGTCAATTTTTGTTTTGTTTCAGCCCCAAGCCTGGGTAAAGACAATAAGATAGCGGCGCTGATAAGCGCAAGTTTCAGATAACCCATAAAATCAGATTTTAAGTGTGTGTGATGGAAAGAGTGATGGGCAATACAGCAGAAAGGCCTTGTATAATGATAGACGGAAAAACCGCACCTAATCTTGGGGTAGGGGGGAAATATAAATTATGATAATGGGTAGTATATGGGCAAAAAAACGCCGCCCCGGAATCCCCGGAGCGGCGTTTTCAACTAAAAAAAGGAGCAATTCTATTGTTCCAAAACAAAATGGAACACATAAATTTCTGCACCTGAATGAATACTGAGCAAGTACATACCATTAGGCAAATTATTGCTGAGGAGTACATGTTCATTTATTTTTCCGTTAGTGGCATTAATGTTGGCCTTGTACACGGTTTTGCCAAGCATATCGGTTACTTCAAGTACGGCTTCAGCATCCTCGGCTGTATTCAGATTGCCTTTTACTATGAAGTCGCCCTTGTTTGGATTCGGTACCAATACCACCTTACCGGTTATTGTTATTTGGTTGATAGACTCGGTTTGTGATTTCACTATAACCGTAGTGATATTACTGATAGTGCCATTATCGCCTGTTTGGGTATAGCTAATGTTAGCCCTACCTGGGGCAATACCAGTTATGGTACCGGTTTCTGCATCTACCTGGGCTATTCCATAATCGTCGCTGATCCATATGCCACCTTCATAGGTATTATCGGCAGGAAGTTTTGCTCCTGTCAATAAGGTAACTGTTCTGAAGCCGATATTAGGTCCGAATGGCGATGGGCCAACGGTTATCACCTTTGTATCTATTGAAGTACAACCTGAAGTATTGGTAACACTATACGTAATAATTAAAATACCTACCGATACACCTGTTACTACGCCTGTGCCTGAACCAACTGTTGCGCGGGCCGTATTGCTACTGGTCCATGCGCCACCACTTGTGGTATTGCTCAAGGTTATAGGGCTACCACTTACTGATACACTGGATGGACCGGTAATATTGCCTACTGTGGGAATAGGCAATACACTAACAGTCATCATCGCCTTACAACCTGTGCCCAATGTATAGGTAAGTGTGGCAGCAAGATTAGCTGCCAGTCCGGTCACAATACCAGTGGATGAGCCTATAGAAGCAATGGTAGCACTGGTACCTGCACTTGTCCACAGGCCGCCTGGTGTGGCATCATTAAGTGTAATGTTTTGTAACTTACATACACTTGATGGGCCGGAAATTGGGGCAAGCGGATTTATTGTTACTGAAGATAAGGCAGTACATCCACTACCTAGTACATAAGATATAACAGTTGTTCCTGCTGAAATTCCTGTTATAGTACCTGTTGAACCAATGGTAGCTACTGAAGTATTTGCTGAGCTCCATACCCCACCTAAAGTACTATTGGATGCTATAGTTGTAGTACCCTCGCATAAGGGTACTGTACCGGGAACAGAGGTTGGAGATAAGCTATTTACTGTAAGTGTATAAGCTACACTGCATGATGAACCAAGGGTATAGGTAATGTTTGCGGTTAGGCCACCTGCCAAACCGGTTACAATACCTGATGAAGAACCCACTGTAGCAATGCTGGGGGCACTTGTACTCCAAATTCCACCCGGTGCGGCATCAGTTAGGGTAATATTTTGTCCCACACATACCGATGTTGGTCCGCTTATAGTACTTATAGTGCCTACCCTCATAATAGTTGATGTAAGGCAACCTGAGGCATCATATAGGTCATGGATGCTGTACCGCCTGCTACCCCACTTACAATACCGGTAACAGAACCTATAGTAGCTATTGATGGGGCCGAACTAATCCATGTGCCTCCAGTAATGCTATTGGTGAGCGTAGTAGTCTGACCTGTGCAAACACTGGTAGCACCTGAATTTGTACCAAGGCTATTTACTGTTAATGTAGTGATTGCCCTGCAACCTGAACCCAAAGAATAAGAAATTGAAACATTTAGTGTGCCTGCTACTCCCGTTACGATACCGCTGCCGGAGCCAACTATAGCAATACTTGGATTGCTGCTCGACCATATTCCACCACTTGCAGCATTTGTTAGCGTAATATTCTGTCCCTGGCATACACTACCCGGACCGCTTATGGCCGTGATAGCCACAACATTAATTGCCGAGGTTGTCTGGCAGCCTGAAGGCATACGGTAGGTGATTATTGCAGTACCACCTGTAATACCAGTTACCACACCTGTTGTAGAACCAATAGTAGCTACTGCGGGGGTGGAACTACTCCATGAACCACCTGTAATGCTATTGGTGAAAGTAGTTGTCTGGCCGGTACATAAGGTAGAGGCACCGGTTATGGTACCCAATGAATTTACGGTAACAGTGTAAGTTACCCTGCATCCACCTGCTATGGTATAAGATATCGTTACACCCAATCCGCCGGCAAGACCACTTACGATACCTGTTGATGTGCCTACGGTTGCAATGCTGGTATTACTACTAGCCCATGTTCCACCAGCCGTAGCGTCCGTCAACGTAATTGGTTGGCCAACACACACACTGGTAGGCCCGGTTATAGCCGATAGGCTACTTACTGTAACAGTAATGGCTGCGGCACAGGCGGCACCTGTAGTGTAAGAAATGAGGGTAGTGCCACCGGTAATGCCGGTTACAGTACCGGTGTTTGAGCCTACAGTTGCTACAGTGGTGTTATTACTTGTCCATATGCCGCCCGCTGTTAGGTTGCCCAATCCGGTAGTTGAGCCGGGACATACCGATGGTGTACCTGTAATGGCTGTAGGTGCGCTCAAAATAGATATTACCTTGGTTGCAACTCCACAAGGGATGTAATAAGAAAGTATGGAAGTGCCTACTCCTGTTCCTGTAACCACTCCTGTTGTAGCATTAACAGTAGCATTTGCATTGCTGGTACTCCATGTCCCACCACCTGCGCCAATGGTATAATGCGATGTGCTTCCGTTACAAACATTGTTTGAACCTACAATTATATTATTGGCAATGCTCACCCGGCGTATACTCTGATTACATAAAACCAGCACATTTCCCGATGGGTCAGTCGTAATAGTACTTAGACTGCTAATATTGGCAGCAGTAGCCTGGCCACCATCGCCCGACATGCCATTTACGCCCGTACCAGCAACTGTAGAAATGATACCTGAAGGATTAATGCTTCTTACACGGTTATTGGCATAATCGGCAATGAGGATATTACCTACTGCATCTACATAAGCTGCTGTTGGCAGGTTGAGCTGGGCTGCTGTGGCAGCTATGCCATCACTATTATAACTACCGGTACCAGTACCAGCGATTGTTGATATTATGCCGCTGGTATTTATTTTGCGCACACGGTTATTGGTGTAATCAGGCAGATAAATATTACCTGTTGCATCCATCCCAATGTGGGCAGGGAAAGCAAATCCGGCTGCTGTTGCAGCACCACCATCCCCGCTGTATGTAGTAGATCCATTACCACCAATGGTACTAATAATACCGGCAGAATTTATTTTACGGATACGGTTATTGCTGGCATCAGCAATGTAAATATTACCAATACCATCTATTTTAATGTCGGTAGGATAATGCAACTGGGCTGCAGTAGCCTGTCCTCCATCGCCAGAGAAACCTGCACTGCTGGACCCGGCAATAGTGCTGATAATACCTGAAGTGTTGATTTTTCTTATCCTGCTATTTCCTGCATCTGCTATATAGATATTACCAGTGCCATCAATAGTAATGCCAGTGGGCTGGTTAAGCTGTGCCGCACTTGCTGCACCACCATCACCACTAAAACCTGCTGTACCATTACCCGATATTGTAGTAATAACACCTGATGGATCAATTTTACGCACTACATGGTTATTGGCATCGCCTACATAAGCATTGCCTGCATTATCATAAGCTATCCCTCCTGCACCATTTAATAGTGCTGCAACAGCCTGTCCTCCATCCCCACTGTAGCCTGCAGTGTGGGTGGTATCTGCAATAGTTGTTATGATACCTGCTGTGGCAGAGAATGCTGCACTTACATTAATACTAATAGTTCTTGCACACCCGCCAGCTATACTATAGCTAATAGTAGCAGTTCCTGCTCCTATTCCGGTAACTATACCTGATGTGCCAACTGTTGCAACCGTGGCATTGCTGCTATTCCAGTTGCCTCCACTTGTAGCATCAGATAGGGTAGTAGTAGCACCCGCACATACATAGGGTGTACCTGTAATGCTGGACGGAGTAGGATAAACAGTAACTGTAGCTGTAACCGCCAAACCTGAACCAACACTATAGGAGATAATTGCTGTACCCAAGGCTATACTGTTAACAATACCCGAAGCAGAACCCACAGTAGCTACAGCAGTATTGGTACTCGTCCATGTACCTCCTGTGGTTGCATCAGATAGGGTAGCCGTTGATGAAAGACAAACACTGAATGTGCCTGTAATTGGTGCAATTGAATTAACTGTGATTGTTTTGGTAGCACTTGCTGTACCACAGCCATTTGTAACCGAATAAGATATGGTAGTTGTTCCTGCGGCAACCCCACTTACTATACCTGTAGTACCTATAGTAGCTACACTGGTATTACTGCTCGACCATACACCACCTGTGGTAGCATCAGTGAGTGTAACTGATCCTCCTGCCGATAGCGATGATGGTCCGGTTATGCTGCCTGCATTCGGTAGTGGATTTATGGTGACGGTGTAATTAGCTACTGCTGAACCACAACCATTGGTCACTGTATATTTAATGGTATCCACTCCTGCAGTAGTGCCGGTGACTATGCCACCTGATACAGATGCCCTGGTATTGGTTGCACTCCATATACCACCACTTACGCCATCAGTTAAAGTGATGGATGAAGATATACATACCGAAGTTGCACCGCTAATGGTACCTGCTGAGGGTAAAGGATTGATGGTAATAATATAAGTAGCTGATACAGCACCGCAAGGGTTAGTAACTGTATAACTGATTATGGCAGTTCCGGCTGTAACACCAGTTACAACACCACCTGACACGCTTGCATTAGCATTGCTGCTATTCCATGTGCCGCTGCTTGTGCCTCCTGAGGTAGTCAATGTAATATTTGCCCCCTGGCAAACAGATGTTGCACCCGAAATGCTGCCTGCTATTGGCATTGGATTAACAGTTACGATTTTAGTAGCTATTGCCGACCCGCACCCACCTGTAATTGTATAGGTGATGGTGACCGTGCCATGCGAAATACCAGTAACATGACCACCGCTAACTGTTGCAACTGATGAGTTGCTTGATGACCATGATGATGTGCTACCAGTTGTAGTATCGTTTAATAAGATGGTGTTTGTTTCGCATACATTACTTAAGCCTGTTATAGTTCCCGCTGATAGCGAAGACGGAGTAATGGTCACCATAAAGGTAGTGCTACGTAGCCCGCAAGCAGTACTCACAGTATAACTTATTGTAGCTGTGCCACTTGAAATTCCTGTGACTATTCCACCACTTACTGTAGCAATTGCGCTATTCGATGTTGTCCATGTGCCACCCGTTACTGTATCGGTAAGGGTATCGGTAGCACCTATACATATTGCTGCGCTACCTGTTATAGTGCCTGGCCCATTGCCTATAACTACAGTAATAGGATAGGAAGTATAACAACCATTATTAACAATAGAAAAACTACCATGGTATGTGCCGGCACCTGCACTATCAGGCACATTAATGGCAACTGGTGACGACGGCAGCGCAAGTGAAGTGGTTACTTTCCTTATTACCTGATTATATTGATCTGCAAAATAAATATTGCCATTATTATCAAGTGCTAACCCGTATGGAGCATTCATTGATGCCATGTTGGCTGGGCCATTATCACCAAGGTAACCACCAATTGTACCATATAAATCGTAATTGCCGGCTATGGTTGAGACTGTACCATCTGTATTGATTTTCCTTATCAATTGATTAGCCCAGTCAGTAAAAATCAGGTTGCCGGAATTATCAATCTTAATACCTGCCGGTACATTTAATGAACCTGATGTGGCAGGCATGCCATCAGCAGTATAGCTACCTAGGTAGGGGCCATTGCCTGCAATGGTGCTTATAATTCCGGATGTGTTAACTTTTCTGATGACTGCATTAAACATTTCACTGATGTACACATTTCCACTTGCATCAACTGCCACAAAATTAGGTACACTCATACCTGCTGCAGTGGCCGGGCCACCGTCGCCTGCATAAGTATATCCTATGGCAGGGTTGCCTGCCAGGGTCGTTATGATGCCATTGGTATCTACTTTGGCAACTACATTATTATAGGGGTCGGCAATATATAGGTTTCCTATACCATCAATAGCTATACCTGCCCCGGAAATAGATGCATTTGTTGCAGCGCCACCGGCCCCAACATAGCCTATACCATGATTGCCGGCTACCGTGGAAATAATGCCTGAAAGGTCAACTTTGCGGATTACATAGTTATCAGCATCAGCAAACCAAAGATTCCCTTTAGGATCAAATGCCAGGCTTGTAGGGTTTTTAAGACCTGCATTGGTAGCTGGGCCGCCATCACCATAATAGGTGTCGATGCGTGAAGGGTCACCGGCAATTGTGGTGATAATACCTGTTGTTGAAACTTTACGTATTACACCATTGTTTGCATCCGCTATATATAAATTTCCATCCCTGTCAATTGCAACGTCATCCGGGTAATTTAGCTGGGCATTGGTGGCATTTCCACCATCGCCCGCATAACCTCTACCGGCAGAATTGTTACCTGCTACTGTAGATATGGTGCCGGGTGTATTTTTAAAACCCCTGTTTTTGGCGGTATCATTCCATGTGATCCTATATTGGCTACCTGATACTGATGTATAACCTACATGGGCTATTGTATCACCCAAACAAAGTGCCGTAATCGTATCCAATAAAATTGATGGTGTAGCATTTACTGTAATAATATCAGTTGCAGAGCGTGTGCCACAGGCACTGGTAACTGTGTAGCTAATAGTAGATGTACCGGCAGCAATACCGCTAACTATGCCACTGCCCACTGTAGCTACACTAGTATTAGAACTAGACCATGTACCTCCGGTTGAAAAATCTAATAATGTTGAAGTGCCCCCGATACATACATTTGGGTTACCATGTATAGATCCTGATGAAGGTGCTACTGTAATACTTATAGGATAGGTATTGATGCAATCGCCACTGTATAAACTTAGATTTCCATGATAGGTGCCTGGTGTAACATTTGGGTCAACGCTTGTAGTAATGGGTGAGGATAGTAGGGTAGAAATGGTACTTATTTTACGAATTACATTACTGCTTTCTGACACGTATAAGTCACCCCTTACATCTTTATAGAGACCTGCAGGGCCATAAAGCAATGCCGATAAAGGACTTCCCCCATCACCTGAATAGCCAGGATAAGGAATACCATAAGCATCCAAACCTCCATCTCCCCCAGCTACCTTGGAAATAATGCCTGAAGTACTCACCGAGCGAACAACATTCGTATTTTCGGCAATGTACAATACTCCATTATCGTCAACAAACAAACCAAAAGGAATTCCTATTTTGGCATTTGTCGCAGCTCCATTATTACCTGAGTAACCAAAGGTGCCATTTCCAGCATAGGCTGATATTATACCTGATGTGTTTATTTTTCTTACTGTATAATTGTACATGTCAGATACGAAAATGTTGCCAGCAGCATCTATTCTCACCACATTTAGAAAACCAAATTCTGCACTGGTAGCCGGCCCGCCATCTCCGCTAGTGCCTATTGTGCCATTTCCTGCAATAGTTGTAATGATACCTGATGTGTTTATCTTACGCAGTCTGGCATTTCCTCCATCTGCCAAATACAAATTGCCGGCCGCATCTATGCTTATACCTCCAAGGGAACTCATCTGTGCAGCTGTTGCTTGCCCGCCGTCTCCCGAGAATCCCAAATTATTATGCATGCCACAAATAGTTGA
>CAIWHI010000801.1 GCA_903912435.1 uncultured Bacteroidota bacterium
TGTTGACCATTTAAGGGTTGATGCAAGTGACAATAATAAAGCAAATTAGCGGGATTTGGAAAAATGGTCTTAATTGTCAGCAAAATGGGTGCCACTAAACTCCCAATTTTTATTAACGGAAAAGATGTAATACATGGAAGTACTATATTTGCACCAAACAGTGTTCTATGAAACAATTACCAAAGCTGGCCTTTGCCCTTATGCTTGTCTTTTTTGCTTCTATCAATTCGGAAGCCAGAAAATATGTACGCCATCATGATCTTGAGTTGAAGGGAGGAATAAATTTTGAGAACTTACATGGCGAAGGATTTGCTACCAGCTATAATGTAGGGGGGCATGCAGGTATTTCGGCAGGTGTGAGGGATAGGTTTCTGGGTCTTCAGGGAGAATTATTAGTAAGTACAGCAAAATATGAAGCAGTGAACCCCGGTAGCAGTAATACAGTATTTAGCGTAAAGAATACTTATTTGAATGTGCCATTATTGGTTGAAGCCCGTATTTATAGCAATTTATGGCTTCAGGTGGGTCCGCAATATACTTTCTTGCTCAACTCTAAATATGAGAGTGGTGGTAAAACAGATTTTTTTACTCCCGGTGCTTTTTCGGGAGTTATTGGTGCACAGCTTTTCCTGCCCTATAATCTGGCTTGTGGAGCCCGATATGTTTTTGGACTGAGTGATTGGAATGTACATTCTAATTCGTATTCCAATCTTAGCTGGAAAGAGCGTTCTATGCAGTTGTTTATTGCGTTTAGGTTAAAATAGGGTACTGTTTGGAGGGTTGTTTGCCTGGTTTGCCTGGTTTGCATGAGAATAATGACACCCTTTAAGGGTTTAAAATACGTTCTCAATTAAATTTCTATAATAATATCAGCCCTGCGGTTTTTTACTTATCAATAGCTACCTGTTATTCTTGCCCTGCAACATAGGTACGAATGAAAATGCACCCATGTTTTCTTCTTTCAGATTGCCATCGGGCTGTTTGGTAATGCGTAGCATTTGTTGCTTGCCATCATCGCCTACAGGTATCACCATAATGCCGCCGGTCTTTAATTGTTCCACTAGTTTTGGGGGTATAAATGGAGCACCACAGGTAATCAATATTTTATCGAATGGCCCATAGGAGGGTAGACCTTCAAAACCATCGCCATAAAACCTTTTGATATTGGGGAAATTCTTCAGGAAAAAGAACTGACCTACATAGTCGTACAGAGCCCTTTGTCTTTCTATGGTGAACAGGGTATAACCCAGTTGGGCTATTACACATGCCTGGTAGGCACTGCCTGTACCTATTTCAAGTACCTTGTCGAATTTTTTTAATTCCAGTAATTCAGTTTGCCGTGCTACAGTAAAGGGCATTGAAATAGTTTGCCCTGCGGTAATTGGGAAGGCACGATCTTCGTAAGATTGGCGTTCGAAGGCAGGGTCTAGAAAAAAGTGACGGGGTATTGCTTCTATTGCAGCCAGAACGCGTTCGTCTTTTATTCCTTTATCACGAAGTACCTGTACAAGTTGTTTTCTAAGCCCCTTGTGCAGATAATTGTCATCTTTAGGCATTGAGTGCAGCATAGTGCAAATGTAATGGCTATAGGGCAAATTAGGAGGCTTTCTCCAAGCCATGTTTACTTCAAAATAAAGCTAAACCGGATATTATTAACGCTTTACCAATTTAACCACCTGGTATTGGGTGGCTGACATAGCTTTTAAGGTATAAATGCCGGCTGGCAAATTAGATATTGAAAGTGTAATAGGTGTATTATAGCCAACATAAACCACCGCCTGTGAACTATAAACCTCATGACCCTGCATATCCATGATGATGAATGAGGCTATTTGGTTATCATTCGCTGATACCAATAAATTCAGTTCATCATGAAACGGATTTGGTGAAGGTATTACCCATTTTGCCGAACTAAATGCTGGTGGAACATCCTTTACATCAAGCCAGTTATTAACACACTCAAAATCAGGTATGCCATATCCTAACTGAATTCCCGGATTATAGTAAGAACTCGCACAATGTATTATGGCCTGCCTTATTTTGAATGGGGTAGAATTGGGGTTGGCCTGCATAAGGCATGCAGCCCAACCTGCGATTTGTGGTGTGGATATAGACGTGCCGGAGGCAGTAGAAATACCTGTTGTAGCACCTGCATTGAGGCAATAGGTGCCAACACCCATGCCACACACATCAGGTTTAATACGTGATGCTGCATTTGGTCCATAACCACTGAAAGGTGCTGCCGTACCCGACAAATCTACTGCACCTATTGTTAAGGCACTATCTGCATCTCCCGGGGTGAGGATGTGGTTGCCCCAGCCACTAACTGTAGGTGCGCCATCATTGCCGGCGGTAGCAACAAATAGTATGCCTTTTTTAGTAGCCATATTGGCTGCTTTTGCTCCCATCGTGGTTTTGCCATCAAGCGAGTCGAATACCTGGCCATCCATCGGATTGTCCCATAAGTCGTAACCAAGTGATTCAGTAATCACATCTGCACCAATACTGTCGGCACGTTCAGCAGCCATTACCATATTATCCAGTTCCAGAGGCTGGTCACCGGGTTCTATATCTGTAACATAAAGTGCAAATGAAGCATATGGGGCAGTGCCTACAAAGGAACCCGGAAGATTACCTGCTATGGTTGACAGGCACTCTGTGCCATGCACATCCTCTACAAATACCCCGGTGGTGCGGGTATTGAAATTGTAGGTATCTACAACCCGGCCCGATAGCCACATACTATCGAAGCCAATATGTATATTAGTGCCAATAAAACCTGCATCAAATATGGCTATCAGCTTACCCTGCCCCTGATAGCCCTTGTCGTTCAGGTAATTGCCACGTACCTGCTCAGTTTGAGGCCAGGCTGTGCCGTAGTAGCCGGCTCCTGTACTACCTGGCTTGCCAAGAAATGGACTTTGGGCCAGAATTGCATTGCTAATGGCCGGATTGGTAATATACGATGCCGGCCTGTGGAGATTGACAGGATAGTACCCAACCTTTTTGATATCGTATATAAATGCCTTGCCTGTAAGATTAAGTATTTGGCTGGAATCGGATAAAAGAATAAAACACATGTTGAACCAGCGAGAGGTGCCATGTAGCCTACCACCTGTAAGGGTAAGCACACTATCTACATAGTGTTGATTAACCGGAAGGTCGGTACTATCTATATTTATTCCCTGATTTAGCCTTCGAATTAATGCACGCGACGATAAATAGTCGAGTGGGCTGGTAAGACTGTAAGGAGAATTGTTTTTATCGGTAAATGTAATCTGGAAGGCATATTGGGAGGCATTTGCTTTTTGGCTAAGCAAAAAAAGAATTACCAGCCAAAATCTATACACTTTCCGCCACATAATTAATTATGGTCTATTGCCTGCATTACCACACTGTAACCATTCTTACAAGTTACAAGCCATGGTTTGTAGGTCCAGTGAGTCCACTCTTTGTAAACCATACCTACATTATAGGCATAAACTTCTCTTGCAAAGGTTCGGTATGCATTTATGCTTGAATCAACATTAGGATAATTTACAGATTCGTTGTCTTCACTTACAGTAACGGTATTGTCGAAATTAATATATCCATTGTTATAAGACATGTGGTAATTCTGGTAAGAATAAACCCAGTCTTTCAGGTAGGTAAACATAGAATCTTGCGTAACAGCATATTTATTACCGGCCCAGGAATAACCATTTGACACCGGGAAAATCATTTTTACATATTGTGTTTGGTCGGCATTATAAAGCAAACTAATAGTTGTAGGATCTGATAAAGTAAGAGGGGGAGTAACTGTAGGGGTAATAAAAATTACGTTATTATGAACCCAAATACCACCTTCATAAGGACGGGTAAATACATCCATTATGTAAGAAATGCGTTTTTTACTGTCTGTAAATGTGTCAGTTATCACAGTTTTCATCTGCGATTTTACTTCGTATTGGGTACAGGTGCTACCATAATAATATATAGAATCTACATTATAGGTAACGTACTTACCCAGCGTGAGCGGAAAGTAATTGAGCGTGGGGTCAGAGCTAGTGACACTACTTTTGGTACAAGATAAAAGTGCGCAAAAACACACAGCCACCAGCAATAAAACAGAATAAATCTTTTTAGTCATGAGATTCCGGCATCAGCAATTTCACGTAAATATAAATAAAGAAACGAAAATAGATAAAAATACTTAAAAAAAGGTTGGGTTGTAGATATTTTTACGAAAATCTACCTCTATTCCGGCCTATTCTTAACCTGTTATCCACAATGTAACATGGCAGTTCTAGTTTGTAAATTGTTGGTGTTCCTTGTTTCTTATCCTCGATTTGGGCTGCTCCTTCGGAGGAACAAATTTGTTGCACAAAA
>CAIWHI010000802.1 GCA_903912435.1 uncultured Bacteroidota bacterium
ATGGCGGATGCCGATTTTGGTTATGTGGGTAGTGGGCCTGGGAAGATAACTTTATACAAGGGTAAAGACGTAACGAAACGTAATGTGCCAAGTGAAATTGCCGTTGATGAATTAATCAATCTGTTGAAAGAAAACGGGGCCTGGGTTTAGACTTGGTACTGAATAAAAAGCCAAATGCCCCACTGAAGGGGCATTTGGCTTTTTATGAATTAGTAGATGACAGTATTATTCCAATACAATTTTCTGCAGTGATTTAGCACCACCGGGCATATTCCATACTGCAAAGTAAACACCCCTGGGCAGTGACTGTATATCGAATGAAGTAATGGTATTCACCACTTTTTTAGTTGCCACCAACTTGGCATTAATATCACGCAATTCAACAAGGCCACTAGCTTGCGGGGTAGAAACAAAAAGGTTATTGATTGCAGGGTTGGGGTATACACTGATGTTGGTAGATGGTTCTACGCTGAAGGGTACAAAGCCAAGTGAGGAAAGGCTGTACTCATAAGCTCCAATGTCAATAATACCACCAGATACACGTGCATTACCGCAAAAATCAGTGCCATATATGTAGGCATTGCTGCTGTCTCCATGGTTAAGGCAGGGTGAAGTAAGCAGGAGGCCGAAATTAGCGAGCAGCGCATTTTCGGTAACACTGTTAGTGAGCGTAGGGGCAATTAGTCCTGGATTTGAACCAATTACATTGGTTGTGGTGTCGCCTATGGGCACAAACCCGGCAGCAGTAGTAATATCAGATGAATAAGTTCTTTGGGTGAAATTGTTGGTGTATTCAAAAGTATCAGCTACCCAAAGGTTACAGCTGGTGCTGTCCATATAATAATGGGTATTGATGTTGTTGAAGAAAATATTGTTTTTCACTTTAAGCAAGGTATGACCGCATGCAGTAGGGTCGCTAAAATCGTAAATACCACCACCCATATTGCCGGTATTATTCATTATGGTATTGTTGGTAATTATAGCACCCGACATGTATACACTGATGGCACCACCGTTGGTAGGTGAGAAATTATTGGCAATAATATTATTCCTTACAATGTAGGGCAGGGGATTACCCACTCCATTACTATTGAGGTAAATTCCACCGCCGCCATCTACTATTCCGCAGGCACCGATAGCACCTGTAGCCTTATTATTGCTTATAATATTTCCGGTAATATCCAGTGTGCTTCTGTCGCAATAAAGGGCTGCATCGAATAGGCAGGTATTGCCATAAATTTTATTGCCTGAAATTACGCCATAGCAACTTTGTAAATGTATGGCAGAAGCGCCACCTAATATTGTATCACTCTGGTGGTTATTGTAAATACTATTGTTGGTAAACAACACATTTACCGAAACTAAATAAATAGCTCTTGCACAATTGTTGTCGTGTATACTACAATTACTTAGGTGCAAAATGCCCAGGAATGAAGAAATAGTATTTAGGGCCTGACCACTGTAATTATTGTAAACATTACAGCTATCCATTTCCAATAATAAGGTGCTATCACCTATAGTGCCCAATACATTGATGATGGAACTATAAGAAATGCCAGTGGGCATGCTATTATGGTAAAAGTTGCAATTGCTCAATTTAAGTGGGCGGTAGG
>CAIWHI010000803.1 GCA_903912435.1 uncultured Bacteroidota bacterium
AATCGGTACTGAATTGCTGCAAAAGATCTGTTCTGATCAAGTTTTGTAACTGTAGACTCAAGTCTAATGAACGGTTTGGTGTCATTTGATGTTTATTTTAAACTCAAATGTACACTTTATTGTTTAAGTTAGTGCCATTACCTTGGAGAGGGCTGGGGTGAGGCCTCCGATTGGCTTTCGAAATTTTGCAGCAATTACCCAAAAAACAATACTTGTCAATGGCAGAGGGCTGGGGTGAGACCTCTGATTGGCTTTCGAAATTTTGCAAAACAAGTACCATAAAACTACACTTGTCAATGGCAGAGGGCCGGGGTGAGGCCTCCACGCAGTTTACCTTTTTTTTACTAACGCGCTCCCAAAAACCATACTTGTCAATGGGAGGCCATGATGCCAATTATTATTAGCCACGAAAGGATACAATAAATAAAATCAAATGCACTTTCAAAAACTTCTGTGTTTTCAAAAGTGCATTTATTCATATCCAACCAAAAAACTACTTCTTAGCTAGTTCTTTTACTTTTTCAAAGATTTCTGTTTCACCACCATCTTCATAACCTGAATGGGTGAAGGCTACCTTACCATTTTTATCTATTATCATGGTATAGGGTACATTCTGGAAACTAAGAGAACGCATCAGGTCGCTATTGGCATCAATAAAATAATTGAATTTCCAACCTTGTGAGATTGCATAAGTACGCACAAGACCTTCAGCTTCCGACTTGTCTACAGATATGGTCATGTATTCAAAATCGGCTTCTTTGTGCCATTCATTCATTTTAAGGCCCATATTTTTAATCTCTCTTTTGCATGGAATGCACCATGTAGCCCAAAAGCTAATTAAGGTTACCTTGCCTTTCGTGAAAGATTCATTGAAGGCCACTTTTTTGCCCGAGCGCACATTCTTAATCTGTGTATTGGGGAGTTCCTGCGCCTGTACTGAGGCGGCAAATAATAAACAGGTAATAGCTACCAGTAATTTCTTCATGAGCACTTGTTTTTATAAATAATAAGCGAAAACTTTGCCAAAATTAATTAAACCTGTTAATTTCGGAAAAACTTTAACAATATACGCTTCGTAAATGAAAAAATCAGCATTGTTATTTGTGGTCCTGCTAGTAAGTAGCCGGATTTTTGCTCAGGGAACCTTTTCGGGCGACCTGATGATGAATATGAATTTCTTCCAGAGAGACACCAACATTAAAGCATCAGGAAACCCACTTTATGATAATTACCTTAGCGGAAGTGATGCATGGCTCAATCTTCGTTACAACATCAATGGTTTTACCTTTACTGCAAGGGCCGATGCATTTAACAATTCTAACCTGAAAAATCCTTCATCCGCAAATACCGATTTTGGCCTGGGCGCATGGAGCATTACCAAAGATATGAAAGACCTCACCATTACCGTAGGTTCTATTTATGATCAGGTGGGTAGTGGATTAATGTTCAGGTCGTATGAAGACAGGGGCTTACTGATTGATAACGCACTGGTAGGTATTGAATTGAAATACAAACTAACCAAAGATATCCAGTTAAAGGGTTTTACCGGCCAACAGAAAAATAATAGCCTTGTAGCTAACAACCGCTATGGCCCGGTAATAAAAGGATTTAATGCCGAAGGTGATTTTGGTAAAGGTGAAGCCCATTTTGTACCAGGTGTGGGTGTATTAAACCGTACAATAGATGGGGCTACCATGACCAATATTGTAGCGGCTATTAATGCGCAGGACCCAATTACCTCTCGTTTTGTACCTATGTACAATACATATGTTGGCTGTGTGTACAATACGTTTGTATATAAAGGTTTCTCATGGTATGTAGAAGGAGATTATAAATCACACGAGGCTATTAAGCTCCTTGATAACAAGCTTTATGACCTACCAGGCGACGTGGAGTATACCACCATCAACTATGGCCGCAAGGGAATAGCCCTAAACCTGAGTGGCAAGCGCACCAACAATTTTGTGATGCGCACATCGCCCAACGAATTACTATTGAATGGCATGCTCAACCGTCAGCCTGTAATTGCTGATATTCGCCCCGAAAGGCTGATAGCACGATATACCCCGGCTTCGCAGGATATCTCTGAGATGGCCACCAAAGCCAACCTGCTTATTTCGCCAAATGATGTAACCAGCTTTAACCTTACTTATTGCAATATCAATACGCTTGATAATGTAAAACTATTCCGTGAGGCTTATTTCGAGGCTAATTACCAGGGCTTTAAATCATGGGTAATACAATTTGGCACCCAGTACCTTGAGTATAATACAACCCTCTACCAGAGCCATGCGGCATCTACGCTGTTTGCCATTACTCCATTTACCGAAGTTACCTACCGCATCAATGACCACAAGTCCATTCGTTGCGAACTACAGTATATGAATACCAAACAAGACTACGGTTCATGGGCGTTTGCAATGCTGGAGTATAACCTAGCGCCAAAATGGTCAATATCAGCATCAGATATGTACCTCATTAACCCTAATAACAATTATGACAATCCTAATTATACAGGTGTTGGCTTTAGCCAGAAATCTAACCATTACTACAATGTGTTCACCTCTTATACCAAGGGTGCCAACAGGTTCTCAATTGCCTATGTAAAGCAGGTGGATGGTATCAACTGTTCGGGCGGTGTATGCAGGTATGAGCCTGCATTCAGCGGTATGAAAGCAAGCATTACTTCTAGTTTCTAATATTTATTACAATTGATTAATAAACCGCTTTAAGGGTCAACCTTGAAGCGGTTTTATTTTAAAAAAGCCTATGAAGTTTTGTTTGTTATTCAAAAAAGAGTAATTTAGATTTATAAACTACAATTATGGCCAATAAAATTTTCCGCAATGCGCTATTTGCATTTCCATTAATGATTTCCTTACAGGTTATGGCACAGAGCAATGCTACCCAACCCACAGCAACCGGACAAAAACTACAGGCCAATGGGCTTGCTGATTTTGGGTTTGGAATAAACAATGGCCATGCAAGGCCATGGCCACAAATTGCGGAAAAAGACATTACATATAAAAAACGAGAATACACAGACATTAATCCTCTGCTCAATGAGAATAAAATATTCGATCCAGGTAGTAGCAACAATCCACTTTATACTATAATATTAAATGGAATTAAAGCCGGAATAATAAAGGCATATTCAGGTGAAAATCACTATTTTAATACTGCCATGACTAGCGAAGAGGTATTTCAGAAAATGGCCGTTGCAAGTGGGCCTATGGCAATGCCAATATCTTCTGTAGTTAAAGGCTATTGTGTTTTAGATGATATGCTGGAAGTTGCAAATAAAAAAGGTCAATTTTTCAATCGCATTAGAGGTATAGCGATTCTGGCTACCAACGACCAACCAGCAGATGGGCCTGCATTAAAACCATTATTCTGGATCTATTATCCCGAAGCGGCTGATTATCTGGCTACCTTCCAGGCCCCTTCGGCACCCGGCAAGCCCTCTATGAATTGGTTTGAGGTGTTTGAAAGCAGGTCTTTTAAGGGGAATACTATGGAGGTGAATTTCCATAAAGGTCTTAAGTAGAGAATGGTCAATGGTTTTATAGTGACCTAAGGAAATTTTGACTAATAACTGTATTCGTGGATTATTAGGTGTGCGCTGACCCAATAGGCAATGTCATTGACTAATGGAATTTGTGAATTTTCTAAATATAATTGGATGTCCTTTCGTTTCTATGATCGATGACCGTCGCTCTGAGATTGCGCCCTTTTAGGTCTTACGAATTCTAAAAACAACATATAACTTGTATGTAAATGCGTTTATGTTCATCTAAATTTCCTTAACTCTATGACACTGCTCCTATTGGGTTAGCTAACATAGCTTAAACAATTAGCATCAGTGCTGCTTGAACTACAGGTTAAATTCATTTACCTGGTGTTATCAATAATTTATAGCGAAATCAGAAAATTA
>CAIWHI010000804.1 GCA_903912435.1 uncultured Bacteroidota bacterium
ACCTGAACCAGTGAAAATAACTTTTTTGGGCACGGGTACTTCTCAGGGGGTCCCATTTATAGGTTGCCCTTGCGCCGTTTGCCAATCTGAGAATAAAAAAGACAACCGCTTGCGGTCTTCTATATTTATTGAAACACCCGAGGCGAATATAGTTATTGATACCGGACCCGATTTCAGGTACCAAATGCTAAGGGCTGGTGTAAAAAGATTGGATGCCGTAATATATACACATGGCCACAAAGACCATATTGCCGGCCTCGACGATATAAGGGCCTACAACTATTTCCAGAACATGGCTATCCCTGTTTATGCCACACTTGAAACCCAGGCCGGCCTGAAGCGGGAATTTAGCTACATCTTCAGTGAGATTTCCTATCCAGGTATTCCGCAGATTGACCTAAAAACTATAAATGGCGACGAATCATTTACAATTAACGGGCTGACCATTACCCCAATCAAAACCATGCATTATAAATTGGAGGTACTAGGTTTCAGAATAGGCGATTTCACCTATATCACCGATGCTAACTTTATTGCTTCTAAAGAACTGGATAAAACAAGGGGTAGCAAGGCTATAGTGTTGAATGCCCTCAGAAATGAACCCCACATCTCTCATTTTACCCTATCTGAAGCCATAGAAGTAGCAAAGAGTACGGGCATAGAGGACACCTACTTTACCCACATCAGCCACCAACTCGGACTGCACAATGTAGTAGATAGTAGTCTACCCCCTGGTATGCACTTGGCTTATGATGGTTTGGTACTGGAATTTTAAATAGGAAAGATAGATTTTATATTGTCTCTGATAACTTTGAAAAGAATTGCATAAACCAATAAAAGAATTTGTATGATACTCCAACTATGCGACCTTGATTTGGAAAAAGTATATAGTTATGCAGACTATTAAAGCTGGAAATTTGCTGAAAGGGTAGAGCTGATAAAAGGCCGCATCTTTAAAATGAGTCCGGCCCCTAACCGCATACATCAAGCTATTGCGAGTAAACTACATATTAAATTGGGAAATTACCTGTTCCGAAGCAAATGTGAACTTTATTCAGCCCCTTTCGATGTAAGATTCCCAAAAAACTCTAAAAAGGATAATGATATTTACACTGTCCTCCAACCCGATTTATGTGTTATCTGCGATTTATCTAAGCTTGATGACCGGGGTTGCAATGGCGCTCCTGACCTCGTTGTAGAAATTCTATCCCCATCTAACAGCAAAAAGGAACTGAAAAACAAATACGAAGTTTATGAAGAAGCAGGGGTAAAGGAATATTGGGTAGTTTTCCCTGTCGAAAAAACCTTGATTGTATATACCCTCATCAACGAAAAGTACCAACCATCCCGCCTCTTTGCTTGTGGAGATCTCGTTACCTCTTCAGTCCTACCCGGACTCTCAATTGACCTCGAGGAACTATTTACCGACTTCCTGCACGAAGAAGAACTCCATGCCTACGGCTTACAATAAGCCCATACATCAATTTATTTAGCCAAACCTCCATTACAGCTATTTACTTTTGTATTTTTGCGGAAATTGCAAGAGTAATATTTTGCATATCTATTAGAATCAATAACTAATATGAAATAGAATTAGGTTTTGCATAGTAAAGGAGTTCAGCCACTTAGAAAAGCCCCCCTTTTTCCAGTGCTGCCGTTTTAACTTTTGAATTTTAACTTTTGACTTTAAAAAAATGGACTACAATTTCGAACAAATAGAGAAGGACTGGAAGAAATACTGGAATGAAAATCAGGTTTACAAAGTTACCAACGATACCTCTAAGCCCAAATGCTATGTATTAGACATGTTCCCCTACCCTAGTGGTGCAGGGCTACATGTAGGCCATCCACTTGGCTATATTGCTTCAGATATTTATGCCCGTTACAAAAGGTTAAGTGGCTACAATGTGCTCCACCCAATGGGCTTCGATGCATTTGGCTTACCAGCAGAACAATATGCATTAGAAACCGGCCAACATCCTGTAGTTACCACCGAAAAAAATATAGCTCGCTATAGGGAGCAACTCGACAATATCGGTTTCTGTTATGATTGGGACCGCCAGGTACGCACCAGCGATGCTAATTATTATAAATGGACCCAATGGATTTTCCTCCAGTTATTCCATAGTTGGTACGACAGGAAGGAAAATAAAGCCAAACCCATAACTGAATTGATTACCAAATTCGAACAATCAGGCAATGTAGGAATCACCTGCCCCGGTAATGAAAAACTAAGCTTTGATGCCCACCATTGGAATGCCTTTTCTGAAAAAGAAAAACGCGACACTCTGATGCAATACCGAATTGCCTACCAGGGCTATGCACAGGTATGGTGGTGCGAGGCTTTGGGGACAGTATTAGCCAATGATGAAGTGGTAAACGGCGTTTCAGAGCGTGGCGGCCACCCCGTAGAGCGCAAAAACATGCGCCAATGGTTTCTACGAATCACCGAATATGCCGAACGCCTTATAAACAGTCTCGATACCCTGGACTGGAGTGAAGCAATGAAGGAAATGCAGCGCAACTGGATAGGAAAAAGCAGTGGCGCCGAGGTGGTATTTAAGGTGAAGGGGGATGAAAATATATTTAGCCAAACCGAAAATGGCCTCACCCCGGCCCTCTCCGAAGGAGAGGGTGTTTCGACGGATACCGACATAACTGGAAAAACAACTGATACAGCTTTAGAAAAAGACCAACCTATTGGTTGGCAGACCTCAGACCGTAGGATTTATTATAATTTAGCTTCAAAGCAAAAAGAGTTAAAAGCCAATCCAACAAAAGCTGAAAATATATTGTGGCAAAAAATAAGAAACAGCAATCTTGGTTTCAAGTTTAGGAGGCAGCATATTGTAGACCACTATATTGTCGATTTCATCTGTATTCCTGAAAAGATAATTATTGAAATTGATGGCGAAATTCACAATTTCCAACAAGAATATGACCTAGAAAGAACCCACCAACTTCAATCATTAGGTTACAATATTATCAGATTCACCAATGAGGAGGTTTTAAACAACATTAACAAGGTAACAGATAAAATCACACAATTTCTACAGAAACCTTCTACTGAAAATTTGTCCTCAAATAATTTTGCGGGCAACGACACCCTCCCCTTTAGAAAGGGACAAAGTGAGGCCTCCTATTATACAACCAATGATCTTGCAGGCAACGACACCCTCTCCTTTGGAGAGGGCCGGGGTGAGGCCTCCGGCAATGCGGGCAATCTTGCAGGCAAAGATACCCCGGCCATCACCGTCTTCACTACCCGCCCCGATACCATATTTGGCGTGGATTTTATTGTATTGGCACCCGAGCATGCCCTAACTGATATTATAACAACTGAAGCACAGCGAGAAGACGTAAATAACTATGTCCAATACGTAAAAAGCCGCTCAGAGCGTGAGCGTATGAGCGAGGTAAAATTGGTAACAGGCTGCTTCACAGGTGCTTATGCCATCCATCCTCTTACAGGCAATGATGTTCCTGTTTGGATATCTGAGTATGTATTGGCAGGCTATGGCACCGGTGCTATTATGGCAGTACCTAGTGGCGATGAGCGTGACCATGCATTTGCAAAACACTTCAATATAGAGATAACCAATATTTTTGGCGATAAATATACCGGACAGGAAGCCTTTAGCTCCAAAACGGGCACAATAGAAAATAGTGCCTTCCTGAGTGGCAAAAGTATTGCTGAAGCTACAGAAGCCGCTATCCAGGCACTGGAAGATGAGGATGCAGGCGAAAGGAAAATCAACTACAGGCTACGTGATGCGGGCTTTAGCCGTCAGCGCTATTGGGGCGAGCCATTCCCTATTGTGTATATAGATGACATACCCTATGCCAATGATGAGAATGTAATTAGTTACGACCATAATTTAGGCACATTACCCATTGAGCTTCCACAAGTTGAAAATTATCGTCCCGGTCCCGAAGGCCAGGGACCATTGGCTAATCTGGAAGATTGGGTAAATACCCCTGTAGGCCAGCGGGAAACCAATACTATGCCGGGTTATGCCGGTAGCTCATGGTATTTCCTACGCTACATGGACCCTCATAACGATAGCGAATTCGCCTCACGTAAGGCTACCGACTATTGGAATCAGGTTGACCTATACATAGGTGGTACAGAGCATGCAGTAGGCCACCTATTATACAGCCGCATGTGGACCAAAGTCCTTTACGACCTTGGCCATATAGGTTTTGATGAGCCATTCAAAAAACTCTTGAATCAGGGAATGATTCAAGGCAGCACAAGATTTGTATACAGAATAGCTAATACCAACCAATTTGTTTCCTTCAAAAAGAAGAATCAATACGAGGTAAATGAAATAAGGGTAGATGTAAACTTTGTAGATGGACTTGAATTAGATATTGAGGCTTTTAAAAATTGGCGCCCACAATTTGCAGATGCCGAATTCATTTTAGAGGATGATGGCAAATACATATGTGGTGCCGAGATTGAAAAAATGTCGAAGACTAAATACAATGTGGTAAACCCCGACGATATTGTAGCCCAATATGGTGCTGATACCTTCCGCATGTACGAAATGTTCCTGG
>CAIWHI010000805.1 GCA_903912435.1 uncultured Bacteroidota bacterium
ACTCATCAACCAATTGCACACCGGTAAGGCTAAATATTCAAACATCTTCAATTACCCTACCCTGAATTGGGCCGACATAGGCGCAATAGGTTGGTTGGTAGATGGTGCTGCCATTGTAAACCAGGTTTCGCTGCAACGAACATCTTATGGACCATATAGCCGTGCTATGGTGAGGATATGCAAGGAAGAAAGTTTCCACCAGCGCCAGGGTTATGAAATAATGGCCAAAATGATGGCAGGTACCAAGGAGCAGCAGGAAATGGCACAGGATGCCATGAACCGCTGGTGGTGGCCATCGCTCATGATGTTTGGCCCACATGATGGCGATTCTCCGCATACAGGTGATGCCTTCAAATGGAAGATCAAGAGGCATAGCAATGATGAGTTGCGCCACAAGTTTATAGATAAAACGGTGCAACAAGCCGAGGTGATAGGCCTGACCATCCCCGATAAAGACCTGAAATGGAATGAGGCCAAAGGCCACTACGACCATGGTGCTATCAATTGGGATGAGTTTTACAGAACCATCAATGGTAATGGACCATGCAACCGCCAGCGCCTTGCCCACCACATAAAGGTGCACAATGAGGGTGCCTGGGTAAGGGAAGCAGCCGAAGCATACAGAGCAAAAAAAGAAAAAGCAATATTCAACAACTAAAGACATTTTTATGGCAACAGATACACAGTTAGCATTGTGGGAAGTTTTCTTACAGGCCAAATCAGGTGCAAATTATATACACGCAGGCAGCATTCATGCTTCTGATAAGAGTATGGCACTACAAAATGCCAGGGATACCTATACACGCAGGGGAGAGGGTACCAGTATTTGGGTAGTACCTTCTGATGCTATAGTAGCATCAAACCCCGATGATAATGAGATGTTTTTCGACCCTGCTAATGACAAGGTTTACCGCCACCCAACATTTTATGTAATGCCAGCCGGTGCTAAGGCAATCTAAAAAAGAAAATCATGACACAACAACAAGCTTTATATAAATATTGCCTCCGGTTGGGAGATAATGCATTGGTGCAGTCTTACCGCCTGTCGGAGTGGTGCAGCAATGGTCCCATACTGGAAGAAGACCTTGCGCTCACCAATTTCGCATTGGATATGACAGGCCGTGCACAGGCATTGCTCACCTATGCAGGTAAAATAGATGGCAATGGCAAGACAGATGATGACCTTGCCTACCGCAGGGGAGAGCGTGAGTTTTACAACCTATTGATGCACGAATTGCCCAATGGTGATTTTGCTAATACTATAGCCCGTCTTTTCTATTCATCAACTTTCGAATACTTGTTTTTCAGTGGTTTAATGAATAGTACTGACGAAACCCTGGCTGCAATTGCTGCAAAATCTATAAAGGAAGTAAAATACCATATGGCACATGCTACCGACTGGGTGCTGCGCCTGGGTGATGGAACCGAGGAAAGCCATAGGCGTATGCAGCAAGGCATCAGTGATAACTGGATGTTCACCGGGGAAATGTTTGAAATGGATGAGGTGGAAATGCTGTTGGCAGGTGTGAGTGTAGACGTGGCGGAAATCAAGGAAAAATGGTTGGCACAGGTGAGCAAAGTGATAGCTGAAGCAACCCTTAGCCTCCCTCCCGATACATACATGCAAACCGGTGGCAGGAATGGTATACATACCGAATACCTGGGACATATATTATCAGAAATGCAATACCTACAAAGGGCTTATCCTACTGCTACATGGTAAAGTCGAAGCATACAAGGGAACAAATTTTCGATTTATTGTCGGCAATACCCGACCCGGAGATACCTGTGGTGAGTATAAGGGAAATGGGGATGCTGCGGGATGTATTTGTTACAGATCAGGGCTATGAAATCATCATTACCCCTACATATACGGGTTGTCCGGCAATGGGGATAATAGAGGCCGATGTGAAAATGACGCTGGAGATAGCAGGTGTAAAGCCAGTGAAAGTAAGCCTTGTCTACGACCCGGCCTGGACTACCGACTGGATGAGTGATGTGGCTAAGGAGAAATTAAGGAAATATGGCATAGCACCACCATTGCATTCATCGTGCAACCAGGATGTATTTGCCCATAATATAATCCAGTGTCCCCGTTGTCATTCGGGTGATACAGTATTGTTAAGTCGTTTTGGTTCCACAGCATGTAAGTCGCTCTACAAGTGCAACGATTGCAAAGAACCCTTTGAATATTTTAAGTGCCATTTTTGATAAGGTAAAAGTTAAAGGTTAAAAGTTAAAAATTGCGAGGTTGATAATACTCGAAATGGTGTTTTCAATTTTGGTTTTGAATTCCGCAAAAAGGGTTTTAGACTTTTGAATTATCGATGTGTTTTAACTTTTGACTTTTAACTTTTGAATTATCGATATGTTTTACCCTTTGACTTTTAACTTTTAACTTCAAAAAAATGTTCATACAGCAGATATACACCAATTGCCTGGCTCATGCGGC
>CAIWHI010000806.1 GCA_903912435.1 uncultured Bacteroidota bacterium
CAGGATGCGGTGACTACTGTTTTTGCCGAAATTTTAAGGGGAGTTTTAACATTGGTTATCGGTATTGGCCTTATATTATTCATTAGCCCTAAAATGACGGCTGTGATGCTATCAGTAGTGCCGGTGATTATAGTTATAGCCCTGGTATTTGGAAAATTCATCAGGAAAATGTCGCGCAAGTCGCAAGATCAGTTGGCTGAAAGTGGCACTGTGGTACAAGAAACACTAATGGGCATAAGCAATGTAAAGGCATTTAGTAATGAGTGGCACGAAATAAGCAGGTATAATAAAACCATAGAAAATGTCGTAGGCACAGCTATCCGTACAGGTAGATTCAGGGGCTTGTTTGTAAGCTTTATGCTGTTTAGTGTTTTCGGAGCTATTGTTTTGGTGGTATGGTATGGTGCGGGACTGATGCAACATGGCCAATTGTCCTTTGGCGACCTCACAGCCTTTGTGGTGTATACCGCCTTTATAGGTGGCACCATGGCCGGTTTTGCTGACCTGTATTCCCAACTGCAAAAGACACTCGGCGCCACCCAAAGGGTGCGCGAACTACTGAAAGAACCTACTGAAAACGTATCTCTTAAGGAGAGTAGTGTAGATAAGCAGTTTAAATTGGGCGGCAGTGTGAGCCTTAAAAATATTGGCTTTAGCTACCCAAGTCGCAAGGAAGTGGTGGTGCTTAAAGACATAAGCATAGAAGCCAAAACCGGCCAGCAGATAGCCATTGTGGGCCCTAGTGGGGCTGGTAAGAGTACGCTGGTATCGCTATTGCTTAAGTTTTATGAGCCGGAGAAGGGTGAAATTCTTTTTGATGGCCGACCATCCACCGAAATTCCACTTACCCAATTGAGGATGCAAATGGCTCTTGTGCCACAGGATATCCTGCTGTTTGGTGGTACTATTTACGAAAATATAGCCTATGGCAAACCCGGTGCAAGCCTTGATGAGGTGAAAGTAGCAGCACAACAGGCTAATGCACATGACTTTATAAGTGGTTTCCCTGAAGGGTATCAAACGATAGTAGGAGAGCGGGGAGTGAAACTATCGGGAGGCCAGCGCCAGCGTGTGGCTATTGCCAGGGCTATTTTGAAAGACCCTGTTATATTATTGCTCGATGAGGCTACCAGCTCGCTGGATTCGGAATCGGAAGCACAGGTGCAGGAAGCACTTCAAAACCTGATGAAAAACCGTACCTCGTTTGTGATAGCCCATAGGCTCAGTACCATTAGGAATGCCGATGTAATAATAGTGCTGGAAGATGGCATCGTAAAGGAAAGAGGCACCCATGCCGACCTGATAAAAATAGAGCAGGGCCTATACCGGAATCTGAATAAGCTTCAATTATTTGAGGCTTAAGTTTGGTAGCAATTAGATTTCATGCCAAACTGTATAGTGGTGGGATGTTACCACCTAATGCGAAATTAATATAGACCTTAACATTAGGACAATGGTAATAAACCAATATTGGGTTATTTTTGTGGAATGAGAGCGAATATTAAAATCCAATACCAATTACAAACTCTTGTTGCAAGGGTATTGGTGCTCATAGCTCTCTTAGGATTTAATATTGCCTTTGCACAAGTGGCCCCACCTAAATATTCAGGAGTTTCTTTTTATGTCATTGCTCATCAGGATGATTGGCAATTGTTTATGGGATCTAATGCCTTTAAGGACATTAGAGCATTTGATCATTCTACTGTTCAATTTGCATCCAATAAAGTTGTCTTTATTTATACTACCGCCGGAAATATACACGACGATGATGACAAGAAATCATGTGTTTGTAAGGATCCTTATGATACCTCATCAAGATTGCCGTATTGGAAGGTAAGAGAGGCAGGTTCAAAGAATTCTATCCACCTGGCTGCATGCAGATCGGGTAAAGTGCAGGGGGCCGGTTTCCCCTATGCACCCAATGATGAAGTGACTATCAACGGTCATACCATTACACGATATAGGTTCAAAAATACAGTGAGCTACTATTTGAGAATGAAAACAGGCGAATATGGCTATTGGACCTATTTCCCAAATAATCAGGTGAACACAGTGGATAATTCTTCAAATTATATTGATTGGGCCGATTTTGTGAATACCCTTTATTATATATTCAAGGAAGAAATGACCAATGATGTAAAGGACAGTAGTGCTGTATTTAATTTCCCTGATATTAATATGGAAGTGAACCCGGAAGATCATAACGACCATTATCTGGCCGGAAGAGCCGGCCTTATTGCAGTGAGACTTCTTACTAAGGAAACTAATATTGCTTATCAGCAGAATTTGTTTGTTGATTATTACCTAAGTAAACTGCCCGAAAATATATCCCTTAAAAATTGCCAGGAGAAATCATCATTAATAGGTGCCTATTGTTTATCCTTACTCGACTATAATGCATGGGCTGAATTTGATGATTTATACCTGGAATGGACAAGAAGAAGTTATTATCGCCAGGTAAATAGTACAACTCTTCCCGGCACTGATTATAATTGCCTTCTAATGGATATGGATACTTTGGCATTGAAAATATATCCTAATCCTGCAAATAATATCACCTGGCTAAAGTTTAACCAGCCCTTGAAATCACCTGTTGAATTAAGGATAACCACGATTTCAGGAGCCATGGTTTTTAAAGAAAACCTGAACCTCGACGAGCAAAATAATATACCCATCAATACAAGTGGCTACCAAAATGGCAATTACATGGCTATTATCGCCAATGACAATGGAATTATAGGTCAGATATTATTTCAGGTGAGTCATTATTAGTATAATTATGAACTAAAGGATGCTATAGTTTATGTTTTAGAAAAACTTCTTCCACCACCTTTTCTTTTTTACTAAATAAATTAGACTTATTAATCGCAACCTAAACTGTCAATCTACTTTCTACAAATCTCCCATACCTTTATACTTTCTACTTTTTACACTCTACTTTCTACTAAACTACTGGTACTCTGAATTATCCGTTTTCTCTATGTGTTCAATAGGTTCTGAAGTACCTTTTATTCCGGCTTTAGTGCCTTTTTCATTGCCTGCCCTGTCGAGGCTGGTAGGGTCAGCACCCTCACAATCATCAAAACCCTCGGGTTGTTTAAACGTGGCTGTCTGGTCTATTTTCAGCGTTTTATCGGCATAAACTCTTCTCATAAAGTAGGCCCAGATGGGTAAGGCGGCAGCAGCACCCTGTCCCAATGCCTCGCTCCTGAACCTGAATTCACGGTCATCGCAACCCACCCATGCACCCGCCAGTAGTTGCGGACAATAACCTATAAACCATGCATCAGCCTGGCCATTGGTAGTTCCGGTTTTTCCCGCCCCATCATTTTTGATGCTGTATAGGCGGCGAAGACGTGCGCCCGTACCTATATCTACCACACCCCTCATCATTTTCACCATTTTAAAAGCTGAATTTACATTTATCAGTTCTTTTTGCACGGGTGCAAAATTTTTCACCATCATGCCATTCTTATCTTCTATTTTACTCAGGAAGAATGGGTTGGTGTGCATGCCTCCACTCGGGAACATACTATAGGCACCCATCATCTCGAACAGTGATATATCAGAAACACCCAGGGCTACTGATGGGAATTTGTCCATCCTGCTTACAATACCACACCTATGTGCAAAATCAACAAAAGGTTCAATGCCTATTTGCTTTAAGATATAGAGGGCCGCATTATTTACAGATTTGGCCAGGGCTATCTTCATAGGGATATTACCCTCATCAGATCCTCCGGCATCATAATTAGCCTTTTCAGGGAAGGATTGAGGTGCTGTGGAAACTATTCCACAAGGGGAAAAACCATTTTCAATGGCGAATGTGTACAAAATGGGTTTTATGGTAGAACCCACCTGACGCTTTGTATTGATATTTACGTGGTCGTA
>CAIWHI010000807.1 GCA_903912435.1 uncultured Bacteroidota bacterium
CCGATACGAAATGTATCTGATAATGAGAATGGCACCTGTTTTAGTAAATCAGGGGAAGCAATTTTTGTGTGTATCCTGAATTTATCAAGTCCATAATTTCTCAGGGATTCCGATGAAAAACTGGTTAAATTTCTTTCAAGAAAAATTACGATTCAAATGAATACCCATGCATCAAAATCAATTCCTTACTTCACATCCAATCCCATATTCCAAAATAAGAAAGCCCATTTGTCGGCTTGTTCGGCTATGATCATATCAGTTGGTTTGCCGGCACCGTGGCCTGCTTTGGTTTCAATTCTAATTAAGACCGGATTTTTGCAAGTTTGACCTGCTTGTAGTCCGGCAGCGAATTTAAATGAGTGTGCAGGTACTACCCTATCATCATGGTCGCCTGTGGTAACAAGGGTGGCAGGATAACATTGTTTTTTGGTATTGTGTACCGGTGAATATTTAAGCAAGTAATTGAACATTTCCTTGCTGTCTTCGGCTGTACCATAGTCGTAAGCCCAACCGGCACCTGCAGTAAATTTGTTGTAACGCAACATATCCATAACACCTACCGCAGGGAAACAAACCTTAAACAAGTCGGGGCGCTGGGTCATACAAGCACCTACTAATAGGCCGCCATTTGAACCACCACTAATAGCTAAATAATCTTTGCTTGTGTATTTTTCTTTAATCAGGTATTCACCAGCAGCTATGAAATCGTTGAATACGTTTTGCTTCTTCAGTTTGGTGCCTGCATTGTGCCATTTATCACCATACTCACCACCACCACGCAGATTGGCAACTGCATAAATACCACCATTCTCCATAAAAACAAGGTTGCTTACACTAAAGGATGGGGTTAGGCTGATATTGAATCCACCATAGCCATAAAGCATTACAGGGTTCTTGCCATTCAATTTCATACCTTTTTTGTAGGTAATTATCATTGGGATTTTCTCGCCGTCTTTAGAATGGTAAAACAGTTGCTTACTCTCGTAAAGGGATGGGTCGCATTTTACACCAGAAGCCTTGTATAATTCCGATTTACCGGTTTTGAGGTCATACTTAAAGATGGTAGAAGGGTAAACATAGCTGGTATAAGTATAGTAGGTTTCTGTTTCATCAACCTTTCCACCAAAACCACCTGCTGTACCCAAACCAGGCAATTCAATAGTTTTCTCTTTCTTGCCATCAAGGCTATATTGGTAAACCTTGGAAACCGCATCTTCAATATAATGTGCGAAGAATTTACGACCAACTGTAGAAATACTTAATGGGAATTTTGTTTCAGGAATTACCGTTTTCCAATGTTCTTTGGTAGGTGTCTTTGCATCTACAACTACCAATTTACGGTTAGGTGCACCCTGGTTAGTTTCTATATAGAGTTTGCCCTTGTCGGTAAAAGCAATACTTTGTTCATGTTCGAAACCTGTAACTATTGAAACTATTTTTGAATCCTTTTGAGTAAGGTCTTTGATGTACAATTCATTTCCATAGGTGGCATTTGCAGCGCTAATAACCAGGAATTGCTCATCTTCGGTAACGCCACCGCTAACATACCTTCTTGGGGTACCCTCACCACCAAAAATCATTTGGTCCTGGCTCTGGGATGTGCCTAGTTTGTGGAAATACAACTTATGAAATTGGGTCTTTTCAGATAATTCGCTACCCTTTGGTTTATCATAACTGCTGTAGTAAAAACCCTCATTATGGTACCATGAGGTTCCACTAAATTTCACATCATAAAGGGTATCACCTACTTTTTGACCGGTGCGTGTATCTATTACAATTACTTTACGCCAATCGCTACCACCCTCGCTTATCTGGTAGGCTGCTAATGAGCCATCTTTAGTAAAATCAATACCTTGTAATGAGGTAGTACCATCGGTAGAGAATTTATTGGGGTCAAGGAAAACCTCAGGTAGGTCATTACCTTTTTGGCGGTAAAGAACACTTTGGTTTTGCAGTCCATCATTTTTATAGAAATAGGTATACTCTCCTTCCTTGAAAGGGGCAGTATATTTGGCGTAATTCCATAATTCCTTAAGTCTGTTTTTGATGTTTTCCCTAAAAGGAATCTGGGCGATATATGAACTGGTCACCTGATTTTGAGCTACCACCCAATTTTTGGTTTCTTCCGACCTATCGTCTTCGAGCCAACGGTAAGGGTCGGATACCTTGGTACCGAAATACTCATCAACCTGAGTTGTTTTTTTTGTGTCAGGATATTGTCCTGTAAAAGAAGTCTTACTTTGCGCCTGGGCTGCCATACTTAAAAGAAGAAAAGAACTGCAAATAGCTAATGATTTCATTTTTGCTTTTTTTGAAAAATAAGGATTGAGAAATATGCAACAAAATAAATCATTTTCCAGCACTATTTTATCCCCTATTTAGGGGCAGAGATATTGATTTTTGGGATTTCAATTGCTGATTTTCCTTTATTAACACATTGAACCCCTCCGGGGTTCATATTCATTTATTATACATACGCCAGTTTCACCGCAGGGCTGTTGCATTCTCTGAAATAATGTCACCCCTCCGGGGTTTAAAGCTTTAAAAATGATCATTTTTCTATAATAATATCATCCCTTCGGGATTTTTTAGCCATATAAAAACAGAATGCAACAGCCCTGCGGTTTCACCGGGGGCTATTCACATTTTCGCCCTTCGGGCTATTATAGCCATTATATCAATGTTTCAACATGTTAGTAGAACACCTATACAATGACCTC
>CAIWHI010000808.1 GCA_903912435.1 uncultured Bacteroidota bacterium
CATTTAGCAGCGTATATGCAGGTGTAGAATATAAATCAGTAACACCCAGGTATGCCTTTGCCTGCTGATAAACATTTGCCTGCTCAAAACTATATACCACACCAATTCGGAAGTAGGCATTTTTGATCGTCTTACCCAATTTCTGCTTAGTAATTGTTATTTCAGAACGAAGTATAGCAGGAGTAACATAGGGGAAATACTTTTGAGAATCGGCTACATTCTTTAATTGCCCATCTACATAGCTATAGGCTGTATACCAGTCGAAATACTTCATAGATGTAGGATGTATATCTACCATAGCTTCTGCACCCATCAATACGGCATCAGTCTGGTCATACAAAAATACAGGTGCATCAGGGAATCCGGGATTACTACTGTTGAGAGAGTCTCCACCAGCTTTGCTATTCAACTGTTTTGCAAATATGAAATTACTAATGCTGTTATAAAACAGGTTGACTTCTGCTGTTACATTCTCAGACCTGTAACCTGGTGTAAAATCAAACTCTATGCTGCTTTCAGGTTTTAAACCAGGCTGACCTATTTCATACACATTAGTACCATCATGTATACCATTTGAGCCACTTTCAGCCACATTAGGTGCCCTGAATCCCTTAGCTACATTAGCTTTCAGATAGAAATTGTTATTCACCTGGCAGCTTGCTCCAAGGCTTGCAGATAAGCCATTAAAATTTGAGGTATACGCCGTAAACTGATGAATTGCAGCCGCGTCGGATGATGGCAAAGAATTACCATTTGAGTCCACATAATCATCATGACCTTTAAATGTACGCATGTCATACCTTAACCCCGCACTAATATTAAACTTACCTACCTTCTTACTGCCTATTGCAAATACACCAAGGTCAAATAAATCATACTCAGGAATCAATAATAAGGTTCCTTTATTCTTTGAGTTCTGGTACATGCCATTGATGCCTGCTGAATAATCCAGACCATTCTTATTGCCCGATACATATCTTAGGTCATAATTGTAGGTGTTCAGATAATACCATATGTTTGATGTATTCGCTATAGTGATGTCATTATTCTCCTGACGGCTGTTTTGCTGCCACGCAAACCTTGCAATTATTCTACCGCTGCCTACAGCAAGGCTATTATCCCACACCAGCTTATCATGTTTCACCAACTGGTGAATAACGAATGGATCGTACGACTTCAAATCCGCATCAGTGGCTTGCGTTTCTGATGGCTCACCATTTGCATCCAGAATTTGCTTCATAAACTTGCCTGAGCTATCTTTTACTCCTTCGGCTATACCCGTCTTGAGCTCGAAATGACTATAATGCAATTGTGAAAAGCCCCATTTCTTATGAATACCTACAGTTGCGTCACCATTTAAGTTGCTAAATTGGGTATTAAATACATATCCGTCTGCATCATTTTTATAGGCATGCGCCATTGTATTGTCTATCCTTGCACTAAAAGTTATCCCTTTCACATTACCTGCTATATGTCCTGCGGCATTTACCAGACCATTATTGGTTTGGTAGGCACCGGTGATATCTCCTTTTATTTGTCCCTCGGGCAAGGTTTTTTCAGGCAGCATATTGATAACACCAGATAGGGCATCTGAACCATAAACCAAAGATGCAGGGCCTTTTAATATTTCAACCCTATCTACCGAATTGGGGTCTATTTCTATACCAAATTCATCACCCCATTGCTGGCCTTCCTGGCGCACACCATCATTTATAGTCACTACCCTGTTATATCCCAAACCGCGGATTACGGGCTTGCAAATACTCTGACCGTCGGAGATTCCAGACACACCGGGTACACGAGTCAGTGCATCTATAATATTAGTTGATGCATTTTGCACTAAATAGCTGTTGGGCACCTCAGTAACCGACTGTGGTGTATTTCTTATATCAGTAGCACTGGCATTACCTGTTACTACTACTTCCTGTTCTTCAATATATGACGGAACCAACTCAAAATCATGAGATACCGGCCCCTTAATTTTAATCCTTTCTGTCTTACCCTGATAACCCAATTTATGAACTGTTACTATATAACTACCTTCAGGTATTTGGCGAATATGGTAAACGCCTGATGTATCAGTAACTGCACCTATCTTCAGGTCTTCTATATACACACTTACATCTGCTATATTGGCATCTTTGCATTTTATCTTACCATATAATTCATTTTGGGCATGTGCCTTAATAAAAACAAAACTTAATAAAAATACTGCTATTTGAATATACCTTGAGTTCATAAAATATTTTTGAGTGTCTAAAAAATAATAATAACGCATTTGATTTTAGCCATATTTACCGGCTATAATCAAACACCTGGATTGCATACCTCATTGGGGTATCCAGTAAAAAAATGGAATCGTATTTAGACTCTGGGAGGCGGGGTAATTACATTACCGGGAAATAGAATTGCATCATCCTCTTGTTCAATCAAGGAAATTGTAGGTTCGAGAGCGGATACACACTCCCATACCGTAGGAGCCACCAATATCTTATGATCATTTGGAAACCTAATCTTATGCTTTACAAGATGGGGAGACGCGTCAGTAGAATAGGATTGTTCCGTATCAATAGAATCTATCAGGTTTTTCACCAGCGACTCCTCCTGCTCATCATGATAGGCCGTAATGAAAGCATAGTCACCTTCTATCTCACAACTACTTATATCATACATCTTACCATCCACCCATATTTCCTGTTCTTTAACTCCGTTTTTCAACTCACTAATCGGTACTCTTAATCGCTGTAGAGAAGTGCTTTCAGATAAAAAAGCCTTTGCATTAAGGATTGATTTGAATTCCGCAATGTTGAATGCCACATATAAAAACCCACTCATGCCAAGACAAAGCATGAGAATAGAAAATATTAACCTATTAAAAGTTGGGCTCTTGATAGACATTCCAATAATAAAGGTATAAAAAAATCAAAATTAACTAAGCTATTTTATCCGAAACCTTTTTGTTTCACTAAAATCCAAAAGCAAACTAAGATAAAATGTTAACGATTAACACAAAAAATATTTTGGAATTAAGAAAATGTTATTATCTTTAAACCTCACACATAAAACTGATAATATGAAACAAGTATAAATGATTGTTGCCGCATTCATTATGGTGGCTTCATTAAGCACTGCTTCAATGGCACAAACAGCACAGAAAGGAGCACCGGCATCAAAAGAGCACAAATGTTCAGCAGCATGCACTAAAGACAAACATTTCTATGCCCATGGCGAAAAAAGCCATAAATGCACAGATACCTGCAAAAAAGACACTAAAAAAAGCTAATCATTGTAAAGTATTGTAGCCGCAGGCCAGTTTCTTACAACCGGCTTGCGGCTATTAATTTTTTAGCAGCACACAAACCCACATTTTAAAGCCGCTAATAACTGGATCCTAATACACCAAAAATCATAATTCCCTTATTTATCCATTATATTTATCAGCAACTGTTACAGGATTCCATACAAAAAAGCATACTTTTGCATCCGTAAAAAACGATTATGCAGAACCTCCAGATGGTGGACCTCAAGCGCCAATACCATAAAATAAAAAGTGAAATAGATACCGCAGTTCTTAATGTTATTGAAAGCACAGCATTCATTGCTGGTCCGGATGTAAACTATTTCGCAACCGAACTGGCCACCTACCTTGGTGTAAAACATGTAATTCCTTGTGGTAATGGTACAGATGCGCTACAAATAGCCTTGATGGCCCTTGGCCTTAAACCTGGTGATGAAGTAATTACACCCTCATTTACTTATATTGCTACAGTTGAAGTTGTTGCTTTATTACGTCTCACCCCTGTATTTGTTGATGTAGATGCTGATACTTTTACAATGAATATTGATAGCGTTAAAAATGCTATCACCTCTAATACCAAAGCTATTATCCCCGTTCATATTTATGGTCAATGTGTAAATATGGAGCCATTGCTGGCCCTTGCTGCAGAACATAATATACCCGTTATTGAAGACAATGCACAAGCTATAGGGGGCACTTATACTTTCTCCGATGGTCGCACTGCCAAAACAGGTTCTATGGGCCGTATAGGTTGTACTTCCTTCTTCCCGTCTAAGAATCTGGGTGGATATGGTGATGGTGGTGCTATTTTCACCAACGATAGCGAATTAGCAGTTACTCTTAAAATGATTGCCAATCATGGCCAGAAAATAAGGTATTACCATGAACTGGTAGGATGCAACAGCCGCCTTGATACAATACAAGCTGCAATATTAAGAATCAAATTGCGTCATCTGGATGAATATTGCGATGCACGTCGTAAAGCTGCTGATTATTACGACAATGCTTTCAAAAATAATTCTAAACTTACTATTCCATATAGGGCATCATATTCCACCCACGTTTTTCACCAATACACCTTGCAATTACATGGCCTGGACCGTGATGCAATTAGTCAAAAATTAGCCGACAGGAAAATACCAAGTATGATATACTACCCAGTACCCTGTCATAAGCAAGACATGCTTAAGGACTATGCAGTAGCTGATACTAATTTACCGGTAACAACTACACTGCAAAGTTGCGTATTATCATTACCTATCCATACCGAACTTACTGAAGAAGAACTGGAATATATTACCTCGAATCTGCTGGACATAATAAATAACAACAATTAATATGAACGTTATCAAGACCCCACTTGAAGGGCTTTTAATATTAGAACCAACTGTGCATAGTGATTCCAGAGGGTATTTTATGGAAAGTTATAATAAACAGGTTTTAGAAGCCAAATCAGGCTTCAATATAGCATTCCAGCAAGACAATCAGGCCCGTTCAGTAAAAAACGTATTACGCGGACTTCATTACCAAAACATGCCTTCACCCCAGGCTAAATTAATAAGGGTGCTACAGGGAAGTATTTGGGATGTTGTGGTTGATATTCGCAAGAATAGTAAAACTTATAAGCAGTGGTACGGAATTGAACTATCAGAAGAAAATAAACTTCAGTTTCTTATTCCACATGGCTTTGCACATGGTTATGCCGTACTTAGCGAAACATCTGAAGTATTTTATAAGTGTGATAATTATTACAATAAAGCAGCTGAAGGTGGCATTTACTTTAATGACCCGACTTTAGAAATAGATTGGAAAATAGACCTTACAGAGGCAATAATTTCTGATAAAGACCAGAAACAACCAATGTTCATTGATGCATGGAATACATTTGAATAACAATAGAATATTCATAAAAAAAGAGGGATAAAAAGTTGCATACTTTCTATCCCTCTTTTCATTTAGAAATTTTGAAACAACTAATCTTTCATATTTGTAAACTGTAAAGGTAGGTCAATGTTAGATGTGCGGCAAAGCTTAATTACGTCCTGTAGGTCGTCCCTTTTCTTAGCAGTAACCCTTATTACATCATCCATAATAGCCGCCTGAACCTTTAGGCCACTGTCCTTTATAATCTTTACTATCTTCTTGGCATAATCCTTATCGATACCATTCTTAATAGTAATAGTTTTACGTATATACTTACCATTAGCAGATGGCTCCTTACTCATGTCAAAACTATTAGCCTCAAGCCCCTGCCTCATAGCCCTTGTAAGCAAAATATCTTCAAGCTGATTCAACTTCATTTCGCTCTCCACCTCTATGGCAATCGTCAAATCTTTTTTATTCAATTCAAAAGAAACGTGAGTCCCTTTAAAATCAAAACGATTATCAATTTCTTTCTTGGCTATATTCACTGCATTATCTAGTGTTTGCAGGTCTACCTTACTGGCAATATCAAATGATGGCATAAAAACGAATTAAAAGAAGAATATTGTACTCTACAAAAATAAACAATTATTTAATTTTAGTAGGTGACAAAGGTCAAAATAAATTTAGCACCCGAAAAAGCTGAGGATATAGAAATATACTCCTATTTCCTACAAGGATTTGCAACCTTAGCTTCATTATATAATTTAATTACCTCACAATACAGTTTTTCATACATAGGGATAATCCTCGATTTCTCAAACTTACGTGCCTGGTGTATAGCCGCCTTCTTAAATTGCAACAATCTGGTCTCATCATTCAGTATATGTATGGCATTCCTACTCATATCATCCACATCACCTACATTACTCTGAAAACCGGTTTGGCCCTCCACATTTATTTCAGGCAATCCACCAGAGTTACTGGATATTAGTGGCACATTACACGCCATTGCTTCTAATGCCGACAAACCAAAACTTTCGGTTTCAGATGGCAGTAGAAATAAGTCGGCAATACTCAATATTTCACTTATTTGTTCCTGTTTACCCAGAAAGCGTACATCATCATAAACACCCATAGTTCTGGCAAGATCCTCTACTTTTTGTCTTTCAGGACCATCACCTATCATCAACAATTTAGAAGGCACCTCGGCCTTCACTTTTGCGAAAATCTTAATTACGTCAGGCACCCTCTTTACACTCCTGAAATTGGAAACATGCACTAATATTTTTTCCCCATCAGGTGCCAGCATTTTTTTAAAATGGTTCTTGTCTGATTGGTGAAAGCGCTTTACATCAACAAAGTTAGGTATGACATGTATAGGTTTCTCAATTTCAAATGACCTCAGTGTTTCCTCTCTCAAATTATTAGATACCGCAGTAATGGCATCAGACTCATTAATAGAGAACGTTACAACCGGGGTATATGTGGCATCCTTACCAACAAGGGTTATATCTGTACCATGCAAAGTAGTAATAAAGGGTATATCAGCGCCAGTCTTACGGAGTATTTGTCTGGCAAGGTAAGCAGCTGATGCATGAGGAATAGCATAGTGTAAGTGCAATATATCCAACTTCTGATTAACTATCACATTCACCATTGCACTTGCCAGGGCCGACTCATAGGGAGGAAAATCAAACAATGGATAGGTAGGAACCTTAACTTCATGAAAATAGATATTGGGATGAAAACTCTGGGTAAGACGTACCGGTTGCTCATAAGTAATAAAATGAACTTCATACCCCTTGTCTGATAATGCCAAACCTAGCTCAGTTGCCAATACACCACTCCCACCAAAGGTAGGATAACATACGATTCCTATTTTCATATTCCGTTATAACAATACAAATATCCGACTAATAAACCATATTTACCATATAGGCATATTGGAATAAACAATAAATAACACAAACACCACAAATGCTACTAAACACCATGTGAATTCAACTGGAAAATGATAGTTGAATAAAACAGATAGGGCTGCAAACATGCAGCCCTATCTGTATATCAATAACATTTTAAAATATACTATTGTTCTAAAACCATGTGAAGAACTGTATGCTCATTACCTGATTTCAGATTAAGGATATACATACCGTTAGCTAATGATTTATCAAGGGTAATCTTAGAATTAACTACGCCCTTTTTAGCAGTAATATTACTCTTATAAACAACCTGACCTATCATATCTGTTAACTCAACAGCTACTGTTTCATCAATTGAAGAGGCTAAATTACCACGGATGGTAAATACACCATTTGATGGGTTTGGTGAGATATTGATTGAGCTACCATTTGAAGAAACCGCACCAACACCTACGTTACTAGATACTGTAATAATGACACCATTTGAAGCAGTTACACCGGCACATGCACCAGAACCTGTAGTTACAACAACACCTACTGAATCACCTGTATGGAACTGATTGCTTACCAAAGTGTTGGAGTTATGTCCTACCTGTAAATGACCATTAACATACCATGCAAATGAAGGATTAACACCAGCATTATGAGGAACTGCAGTTAGAGTGTCATTATGACCAACAATAGTTGGGTTGCTGATTATGCTTACAGTTGGCAACAAATTCTCAACATGCATAATAACGTCATTGCTAAACACTGTATCACTGATACGGCATACCATATCGCTTGTGAGCATGAAGATAACAACATCATTGTTATTTGGTGTAGTAGAATAGGTAAGTGAATTACTAACATTAGTACCATTCAAATACCAATTGTATCCAGGATGTGTACCACCGAAGTGTGGATTAGCAGTATAAGTAACATTGGTACCACGACAAACTGTATCACCAGGATTAGATGAAACTGTTACAGAAGGTATTACTGTATGAATAACACCCATTGTTAATGAGGCATAAGCTGTAGCTGGCATTACACAATGAGCATTACTTGTTAAAGTAAGAGCAATTACATCACTATTGTTTGGAGTATAGCTGAAGCTTGGTGCTGCACTAACAAAAGCACCATTAACAGTCCATGAATACAATGGAGAAGTACCGCCATTTCCTGCAAGAGCAGTGTAAAGGACTGTGCTGCCAGAACAAACTGTATCACCCTTATTAGAATTGATGGTTACTGAAGGAGCAACTGATGGAGTGATACCTACTGTTGCAGTACCCAACATGTTGTTTGTACAACCAGTTGCAATATTCGTCGCAACTACATTATAGGTACCAGCTACTGTCTGTAAACCAAAATCAAGAGTTACACCACCACCAGAAACCGCACTACCAACTGTAGCAAGACCATGGTATAATTGATAATCAACACCAATTGCACCAGTTGACAAACCGATATGAGTACCAGATGTACCTTCACAATAGTTACCACCACCTGTTACTGTATAAGCTGTAGGCAATGGATTGATATGAACGTCAACTGTGTAAATCATAGTATTTGAACAATGCGTAGCCGCATCAGTACCTACTATATGATAAGTTCCAACAGCAGTTTGTAAACCAAAATCAAGAACATCACCAGTACCTGGTAATGGGGATCCTACAGCAGTAGTACCATTATATAATTGATAGTTAATACCACGATCAGAACCACTCAAGCTATCACGAACACCAGATGTACCAACGCAATAACCACCACCACCTAATGTAGTAAACTGAGTAGGTAATGGATTGATTGAAACATTTACACTGTCCATCATATTCATAGTACATGGTGCACCGGCAGCATTAGCTACTACGGTATAATAACCAATTGAGGATTGTAACCCGAAGCTGATAGGATGACCTGTACCTGCAATCATGGCACCTGTAGCAGCACCGCCTACATACAATTGGTAGTTAACACCTAACTGAGAACCGCTTAAACCTACTACTGAACCACCTGTACCATTACAATAAGCACCACCACCTGTTACGGTATAAACTGTAGGTAAAGAGATAATACGAACATTTGCAGAGTCACTCATGTTACCTACACAAGTAGTAGCAGAGTTAGTACCAATTACTTTATAGGTACCTGCTGATGTAACAGAACCGAAAGTAATAGCACCGCCATTACCAGCAACTGCAGCACCTACAGGAGTACTACCAAGGTACAATTGATACATTACGCTGGTATCAGAATTAGCCATACCTACTGGTACACCGGTACCGCCTGCACAATATGCACCACCACCTGTTACAGAATAAGCAGTTGGTAATGAATTAACATAAATAACAGGACTGGCAAGCATTGCACTTGAACAACCTGTAGCTGTATTAACAGC
>CAIWHI010000809.1 GCA_903912435.1 uncultured Bacteroidota bacterium
ACATAATATTTCCCTTCTTTCCATACCACATTCTCAAATATGCGATTTTCCATAGTCTGCATTATAGTATAACAAAAATAACACTAAAAATTTAAAATTGGGGAGGTGCTAATTCTTTATTATCCATGAAATATTTTAGACAAGTAGTAAAAGTTGTTTATGTTTTGAAAGGAACGCCCTTAATTAAAACTGCAACTTATAAATAAAATTCGGAAAAAGCCCTAATTGATAAGTTGTGTTTATTGACTTACTGCCATTATCATAGTTTTGGGAGAATACATTCTGGTGGTTGGTTATATTTTGGATATCTAGTGAAAAAGTTTGGGATAGTTTATGGGCCTTGCTGTTCAAGGTAAAACCAACCTTGAAATCGAGCCTGAAATAATTGTCATAACGGCTGGTGTAGGCATAGCTGTCGCCCTTTAATACCGAATTACCCATCATTTGCGAGGCTGCCAGGTCTATTGGGGTAAAATATCGTCCTCCTGCATTAGTGTATTTGATATCTGTTGTGAACTTATTCCTTTTACCAGTACCCACTTTGAATTCCTTTCCCACCAATAAATTGAATACATATTTGCCATTAAAGGCCGTGTTATGTTCCACTCCATCGCTGCCCTTGTATTTAGATTCGTAGACTGAGGCAGTAATTAAGCCATAGTATTGGTTACTAAAGAATTTTTCAATAGTCAATTCTGCGCCATAGTTGGTGCCGGTGCCCTTGTTTCTTAGGTTGGCCGAAAGGTCGGGTTTAAAGCTAGAACCAGTATTGAGCATGGAGTAACTGCTTGATATTGAATCAACAGGAACATCGTAAAGGTATTGGTAATATACCTCTGTTTTTATGCGCCAATCTTTCCGGGGTTGTAGGTCATAACCCAATACATAATGTTGGCTCTTTGTATAGCCCAATTCTTGATTGGTATTAGACGTTGAATTATGTAGTTGGTTGAAGTACATATTTAGTGGCTGCATTTGTGCGTGTAGGCCAAGCCCTGCACTAAGGCTACTTTTACTATTGAGGTCATATTTCAGGCCCAATCTTGGTTCGGCGGAAAATGAGTTGGTGTTTAGGAATAGTTTTTGAATATGCATTCCTACATTGGCTGTTAGTTTTTGGGTGATATTATATTTCAGGTGGGCAAATGATTGGGCAAGGTTTGTAGTACTATTATTGTTCCATATAGTTTGCCAATCTGGTAAATTCCGGCGGGTGCGGTAATATAGGTCAGGGTTGAGCACCTCGTCTTGTATACCCACTTTTAGAAAAAGGCGCGAATTGATTTTCAGGTTATAGGCCACCTGCATTTCGTAGGCGGTTTTAGTCACCTTTTCTTCTTCTGTAGTGCGGGTTACCTTGGAGGTATCTGTAGTCGATTGGTTTTGGATGTTTTTGGCATAATTGATGCCTATGGAGGTACTTATATAGGAGTTTTTGTTGATGATTTTTACATGCTTCAGGCCTATAATGCCTATGGTACTTGATAGGTCGGTATTATCTGGAGGGGAGTACAGACTAGCCGATTTCCCGCCTGAAATAGAAATACTACTGGTAGCAAGTATGCCAAACAAGCTAAAGGTACCCAATTTGGTAGTGCCACTGTTTATTTTAAACGATAGGTCGCGGTAGGATGGGGTAGAAGGGGTGCCAATATCAATACCCAATACAGGTGCCAGTGCTGCCACCGATTGGCGGTAGGAGGCTAGGTAGCATGAACTATTACCTTTTATTATTGGACCTTCGGTCATAGCTTCAAGGCCGGTTATTAAGCCCATTTGTACAGTTTGCTCTCGTTTTTCAGTATTACCGTTTCTGAACCCAAGATCAAAGACACCAGCTATAGCGTTACCATATTCAGCAGGAAATGCTGATGTGAAAAAGTCGGAGCTTTTAAGCATATTGGTATTTAGTGCACTTACAGCACCGCCTGTAGTACCTACGGTGGCGAAATGGTTGGGGTTGGTTACATCCATTCCATCTATTCGCCATAATACACCCACAGGTGAATTTCCCCTGATTACAATGTCGTTGCGGGAGTCATCAGGTGCACTTACCCCTGCAAAATTGGCTGCCAATCGAGCCGGGTCGCTGCGTCCACCTGCATAGCGATTCACTTCTTCCATAGAGAAGGTGCGGGCACTTACCGTAGCCATTTTATTAAGGGTTCCTGCCTTACTTTGTGATTTAACGGTTACTTCCTTCAGTTTTTTGAAGGCTTCCTCCATACTAATATCTAATATGGTTTCTTTTCCCGATGTTACTACTACATTAGGTATATCTATATCTTTATAGCCCTGGTAGGTGATTTTGATTTCATATCTGCCGGGTGCAATATTGCTTAAAACATATTTGCCATTGGTATCGGCCGCTGTGCCAATATTTGCTGTGTCATTGACTATTTGTACTAAAGCACCTGGCAGACTTGCCAGAGTTAGCTTATCAGTAATGGTACCTCTTATATTTTGCAGGTTGCACTGAGCCAATAATGATTGGCAGAATAGGAAGAGAAAAACAAGGATAATTAATTTTGAATTTGAAAATCTTAGTTTGCTGGATACATTAAATTTGGAAGCCAATTTTACGCTGAAAACCATTTGGAGTATTTAGTTATCCAAATTAGACGTTTGGTATTTGTAATTCCTTCTGATGGTAATGTATATATATTGTGATACTTTTAGTTCGATTCTTAAACTGCAAGACAAATAATTATAAGCTATCCTTTGATTGGGGAATTGTTATGTAATTGCATTCTGTTATTTTTAAATTGCCATCTTAATTCAGCAGGGACTCGTTCCAAGATATGCAAGGGAATTCCAATCCTGTCCTTTCCTCCAGGTAGTATGCCATGATTAAAGGTTTCGAAATAATCCCAATAAACAAGGAAAAACATGTGCTCAGTATTGTTATTTGTCCAACCTTCAGCAATATATTCCATCCAACCTTCAGCTATTATATTATCCATTTGGTCGAAAAGCAGAATTCCTGAAAAGTTTTCCAAAGTGCCATCCAATA
>CAIWHI010000810.1 GCA_903912435.1 uncultured Bacteroidota bacterium
AAAATTATAAAAATCAAAAAGCCCTACAAATCCATGGTTCTTGCTGATTGACATTGTTAAACCATCAGCATAATCAGTTGTCAGCCGACCAGGATTGAAGGCATTAATTGTAATGTTTTTAATAGAATCCAGTACCCCTTCTATTGTCATAGTGTCCATTGAGGTAACTGTGGCCTTATAGAAAATACTGCCCGAATCATTATAAAACACCCATGATTCACCAAGATGGGCCTGGCAGTTAATAAAGATTGTATCATTGTATGTATTTGATATTAAATACCTTCCATCAGGTTTCCGGGTTACGGTTGTACCTAACCAACCTCCAGACTTTGGAGTTCCATATTCATAAAAACCATAGTATAATCTATCAGATCTAAAAGGATAAAATACGGTATCTGCACCACTGACAGCCACTGAATCAATTTTTATACCCCGGAGGTAATTACCACTATTTAAGAACCAAATTTTTTGCCCATCATTCCGGATACATTGGTAAGATTGGCCTAGAAGGTTACTGGCAAATAACAATACCAGCAGACTGGCTAAAATAAAGTTGCGCATGATTATAGGTTTTTATGCATATAAAATTAAGGCACAAACCTAACACTCCAAAACAATTTCTTATTATTCTTTTGGAACAAATCTCCTGAAAAGAAATTTCATTTATTTGCTACGCAATTACAATTTTAAGCCTATTCTAGGAATTAACTAGCATCCAGATTTATCGGCCTGGCCATAGTCCACACAATCAGAAGAAGAATTAACAGGTGCCAAAACCTGAATAAGACCTGCACCTGGATGTTGCATCAACCTTTCGCCGAAGGGATATACTCTTACCCTAATGTCTTTTTGTTTAATGGTAGAAAGGTATTTGGAGGCAATCTCAGCAGATTGGGCCTTGCCATTTATGAATAGCTTATCCTGATTTTTTTCTACAAGAAATCCCTGATTTTCATCTACAAGGCGGTCATTTATCATTCTTTGTATGAGATCATTTGTCTCTTGTTTTTCATCAGATACAATTGTTGTTTTAACTTGTGTCGGAACAGTCTTGGCAACAACTGTAGGTTGGGTGGTATTTACCCTATTAAGCACCAAACAGGTAATGGTACAGGTAACAACTATGAGAATAAATATGGCTCCTATCTTCCTGCTAGAGCTAAGCTTGTTCTTTTTCATATTTGAGTGTTGTATGCTGGTAGATGATTCAAATTTAATATAATAATGATTATTTAGTCGCCAATGCTGTTGGCAAGCCATCCATACTCACCTGGTTCTTATCCTTCATGTATTTTTCTAATCCGTCCTTGCCTTTATTTTGCGCCCATTTATCAGCATGGTTGCGCTCGCCTTTATAATTATATAATGGCACACTAAATCCACAAGATGTTTGCACCATATCAATATCTGCAACTATAATCTGTCTAGTACCAAGGGGAGTAATAAAATTCGCTGCAAGTTCTTTCCATTCTGCATCTTTAGGTAGCACTGTCCTACCCTTTCCATATAGCCTGAGGATATTTGGTGGGCCATCGTAGGCACAAAACATAAAAGTAATTCGCCCATTTTCCAGGATATGGGCCGATGTTTCATTACCACTCCCTACCAAATCTAAATATGCAACCTTATTAGGTGTTAACACCCTGAAACTATCCATTCCCTTTGGTGATAGATTAATATGCCCATCACCCGCCAAAGGGGCTGTAGCTACAAAAAACATCTTTTGATGCTCAATAAAAGACTGATGCTTGACTTCTATAAAATTAGAAAAACTACCCATAGAGTTTATGTATTGTATCAAAGGTAAAACATAGTAGGTATAATGTTTTGCTAAATCCTGATAAAACGAATTGGCTAATTTAAATGGCATATATAGAGGTAATTTTGTTAACGTCTGTTCTATGTAAATTTATTGAACGAATCATATCGGATCATATTATATCTTATTTATTACGTTTCAATCTCATATCAAGACATCAACATGGCTTTATGTCTAAATTATCTACAGTTACAAATTTACTTCAGTATATTGATATTATTTCAGGTGCATTGGATAAGAAATATAGTGTTGATGTCATATATCTGGACTTTGCTAAGGCGTTTGATAGAGTGCCTCATTCACGTATGGTTT
>CAIWHI010000811.1 GCA_903912435.1 uncultured Bacteroidota bacterium
ATCAAAATCATTGAAATTTGTCCATGTCTTCTGCCGGATGAAGTTGATTATTTTCAGCTTGCCCATAGAAGCCTTTCCATAAGCATGCCTATACTCTTTTTGTGTTATGGTAATTTCATCATCATACATCCCACCAATTCTATCCCCGATAAGCAGAATAAAATAGTTTGAATTTTCAATAGCTTTAAGGCACGCTTCATAGGAATTCTGGTCGAGAGGCTTATCAAAATCATTAAATTCAGAAGCGTTAACTGTATAGCCTTTCTCTTCTAACCACCATTTTATAGATGACCTTAAATCCATAAAATCCTTAATTGTTGAAGAGATAAAAAATACGGGCTTTTTCATTTTGTAAATTTGATTTCCTCTTATTGATGATAGAATCCACCTTCACCAAAAGGTGACCAAAAACTATACCTCACGAATTTGTATCTCCGAGTATTCTCGGGTATTTCTCGCACAACTTTTCCCATTGTTCCCTTTCCAAGTTTATCGCTCATGTAAACTAAGGTATTTTCAAATATGAACATCAAATTCTTTAATACTATTGGCAAGAAGGATGATAGAGGAACTCTGTTTAAAGTGCTATACTTATTTTTAAACTCTATGGTTGGCGTGAGAATCGTAAAATCCGGTTGTATATCAAAATCCTTAATTGATACAAAATCTAACCTGTGGTCCAGAGCATTGCGCAACTCTCTTACCAAAACCATAAAATCACGAGCGTTTTTTAGAAATTCTGAGAAAGGGTCCTTTTCTCCATACTTTTTTTCTATTACCTCATAAAATTTGGGGAAGTGGGACTGTTTTGTTAGCCCTTCCTTATGGTAAAAAAGAGAGATAATCTCAATTAAAAATTGTTCAACATGGTCTGCTTTCTGGAATATTGTTTTACATCTTGTTTCTGTATCAGTAATTGAAGGAATATAGTATGAATGTGGTATGCTCTTTTTCTGTTCATATTCAATTATTACATCCTGCTCCTTGGTTAAATAATCATTTATCTCATTTTGCAATGCAGCCAATTCGTGTAATACATCCAATGATAGAGTAATTGCTTTATCGGTATCAATCGCTTCCTCAAAATTTACGCGCTGGAAGAGTGTTTTTGCTGTAAGGAATGTCCTACCCACCATCTCGGAATCCACACCTTGATTTATTATCAACTTATGAATTATGTTTGGTAGGTTGATATTGGTTCTCTTGGGGTCAATAGTATCTGCCATCAAAGTTTCGTAGATGGATTTCTCTTTAATAACAATTAACCTTTCTCCAATTTTAGTCATCTCAAGAATTGCACCGTCTTCTTTGTTACCGACTTCCGCCATTCCGCCAGATTCGCGTTTTCTATCAATTGGGCTTTTTTCCATTGATGTTTTAATTATTTGATTACTCAAAGTTAGAAGAAATATAAACCTTTCTTGCCATTTTAAAGGTCGTAATGCTTTTAAAATTATCTTCCAGCAAACTGACCTTTTTTTATCCTACTCCTGCTAAACTGCGATGAACAAATCGCAGGCAAATAGTCATGGGAGACAATAACCGAATCATAGGCATAGAACTCGGAGTGCTCGAGGAGATAATCAGGTCCATCGTCAGTCAGGAGATGGCCGGGCTCAGGGAGGAGA
>CAIWHI010000812.1 GCA_903912435.1 uncultured Bacteroidota bacterium
CAGCAGAGGCAAATACTCAACTTATCAATGGTTATCTAAAACTATTAGATAATTTAAGTTCGGGCAATAAGCTGGACCTGATAGCTAAATTATCCTTGTCTTTAAAATCGGAAATTCCAGATAAAAGGAAATTATTGAAAAAATCCTTTGGTGCGTTACAAACTGACCAAAATGCTGAAGAATTAATTGACCAAATTAGGAAAGACAGAGTTTTTTCAAGGCAAACCGAATTCTTGTGAAAAAGTATCTTATTTATACTAATATTTGCATCTACTATATGAAGGGTATTCATGAGGTAGGGCGTCGGATTGATTCAATTGACCCGGAAAATCTTTTTATTTCTGAAATTACATTGGCCGAGCTAAAATATAGTGTAGAGAATAGTCAGCAAAAAGAAAAGAACAGAAAAGTATTAAATAATTTCCTTTCGGGTGTAAAAGTAGTTCCTATTTATCACGCATTAGATTTGTATGCTAGTGAAAAGGCAAGATTAAAATCATTAGGGGCAACAATAGACGAATTTGATTTATTGATAGGTGTTACTGCTATCGTGAATAATTTCGTAATGGTAACTAATAATACAAAGCATTTTCAAAGATTGAGTGGACTAGTATTGGAGGATTGGGTTAATGCCACCCATTAATCATGTATGATAAAGTAAAGTATTATTTCATTGCGGGGTGTATTTTGCGAATAATCAGATTTCAAATTTGAGTATTAAGAAAATCGTATATGTCATTAAGCAAAAGGCATTGATTGGGAGTAATTCATGAGATTGAATATTATTCCTACCAATTTTTCATTCATGCTATTAACGGTGCATTCCCTAACTTTACTCCTTTACAAACCAGAACACAGGAATGTTGAATAGGTATCAGACGAAATTGCCGGTTTATATATGTTTAAGCCTGCTCCCCTTGGCAGCAATTGCCCAGAAGAAGAGCATCACAGAAGCCCCTGCCTACCCACAGGATTTTTTCCGCAATCCGCTGGATATACCCATATTTATGGCAGGCAATTTTGGTGAGTGCCGCCCCGGCCATTTCCATAGTGGTATGGATATTAAAACCCTGGGTAAGGAAAACCAACCCGTACATGCTGCAGGAGATGGATATATCTCCCGCATTAAAATGGAAAAGGGTGGCTTTGGGCATGGTATTTATATCACCCACCCCAATGGCTACACTACGCTTTATGCACATCTCAATAATTTTGCCCCTGCAATACAGAAATACATGCATAACGAGCAATATGCCAAAAAACGCTGGGATGTAGACCTGCAATTACCCCCCGATAAATTCCCGGTGAAAAAAGGGCAAATGATTGCCTATTCAGGTAATACTGGAGCTTCTACCGCTCCCCACCTGCACTTCGAAATTAGGGATTCTAAATCAGAGCACCCGCTTAACCCTGAATTATTCGGACTGCCGGTTATTGATAAGCTGCCTCCTGTGCCATCAGAAGTTTATTTTTATGAGGGTAAAAGTTTTAATATAGGTATTGAAAAGGGGTTTTATGAAAAAGCCACAGGTAGTGTGGAGTTGCAAAAAAAAGGAGATACTTACAAGGTGGCTAAGGGCGGAATAATAAATAAATTCTGCAAGTTGCATGCGGACACCGTGATACTCAATACTGAGAGTTTTGGAATTGGCATTAATGTAGATGACTATATGGACGGAAGCGAAAACACCCTCACTTTTTATACGGCCAAACTTTACCTCGACGATAAGCTACAAACTGAGGTGACCCTGGATAATATAGGCTATGATGTGTCGCGCTACATACATGCCTATGCCGACTATAAAACCAGACAAACACAGCATAAGTGGGTGCAATGCCTTTTTAAGTTGCCCGGAAATAAGCTGGAGGGCATTTTTACCTACCTCAATAGCACCAATGGTTTTCTATACCTGAATAGTGCTAATCGCCTGAGTGCTAAGGTGAAAATAGTGATTACCGATGATAAGGGCAATGATGCAAAGGTGGAGTTTGTGGTTAAGACTGATATTCCTTTTGATAATTCATTAATGGAAATGCCAGTAAATTCAGGGTTAAGCCAGTTTAACTATAACCAGACAAACGACTATGAAGATGCCAATGCACACTTCACCCTTGATGAGAACCAGCTATATGACAATATATTATTCAGCTACAAAACCACACCTGATACATCGGTGCTAAGCAACAGGTGTTCATTACATTATCCCTATGTGCCTTTGCACCATTATTTCGACCTGCAAATAAAGTCGCTAAAGGCTATACCAGATGACCTGAAGGACAAAGTGGTAATGATGTATACTGATGGTAAGGATGAGGATGGCAGGGCTGCTAAACCTGCTGAAAATGGCTGGTATAGAGCATCGGTAAGGAACTTTGGCACCTACTGGCTGGATATAGACAATACCCCCCCGGTGATAAAGCCATTACAGAAGAATGGTGCAGCATTGACTAAGGCATCGCAGATAAGCTTTGAGGTAAAGGATGAAGTAACATCTGTAAAAACCTTTAGTGGTTATATAGATGGTAAATGGGTGTGTTTTGAGCAACATGCCAATCTATTCTTTTACAAGTTTGACGAATATTGCCCCAAAGGCAAGCATGAACTTGAATTTAAGGCAGCCGATGAAAATGGCAATCAGAGTACAGTGCATTTGAAGTTTACCCGGTAATTGCAAGATTGTTAATTATTATATACTACCAATAATAGGGATATAAAGGTCTTTAATGCGTCCTATTTTTGTCCTTATCTGTATATGACGACAGAAAGGCGGCTAATGCAGATAATAGCCGTAATTATGAAAGGGTGCAAGTCTTTATTATTATTGATGATGACTGTGTGAATAATTTTCTATGTTCAAAAATGATTGAGAACATAGTAGGTGATAGTCAGGTGAGTGTTTAGAACAATCTAGCTTCATTTCGCAAGTGGACGCTTGCAAGTAAGCAGACCAAGCGAGATACTTGAACTAGTGACCTTTTTTCAATGCCCCATTTTGCCTCATTTTTTGTCTTGAACTGTGATTAAGCTTATTTTCTGAGGACTTTGATTTCCATCGAGGCCTTTGTTGGTGTTTTCACCATCCATCCTTTCGATTAGCAAGTTTGCATAGCACCGAACATATACCGGTAGTCCCTCTGGGACAGATAGCCTTTTCTTTGAATTTAACTACAAACCGGTTGTCCCGCTGGGACAATGCCCCACTTTCTCAAAATACTTATTTTGTGATTTGGGGCAATGGTGGCGCACGGGGAGAATTTTATGTCGTATAAGCTTTGACTAATTTAGAATTTGTCAAAGCTACACCTCGAAAAAATCATACTATTTTCAGTGGAATAAGAAAAATCTGCTTCAATCTATGGTTCAACAAAAATTGGGTTAAGGCCCTCCAGCAATTGCGGTAAGAATTATTTTACCAGGTAAATGTTATAATATAATTGCCCCTGGATTGCAGGTACAATGGTTTGGCTGTTAAACTTGTAAGAGCCTATTTGATTGATGCAGATAGCGGGTTTAGCGTCGGAGTAGGTCATTGTTTCGTGAATAGGGCCTAGGAATGTGGCATTGGATATTGTATCACTAATACCAACAGCAGGAATGGATATGATATAATCGAAGGTAGTGGAGATGGCACTGGGTACATGGGGGATAGCCATTGCTGCCGGAGGATATGCCGAGCCTGAATCGCTGGTTACAGAACCGTGCTCTGTGAGGTAGTATGTAATATTTCCAGATTGGACTAATTGACCAAAGTTAGTGCCCGCCTTATACTGGCTTATGGTTGCGCCATTAAAGTCGGCAACAGAAAATCCTATACCGGTAAGATTAAAACTGCCGGTATCGCAAGTCACATCTTTTGTTTGTTTGCAGGATGCAAATGCAAACAATAAAATAAAAGGAAGAACTCTTTTCATTTGGATATATTTAAACAAATTTACATCAAATATTGTGCCAGAAAAGGTAGGTAAGGGCAAATTTCGAATCTGTAATTCAGTGGAATTAGAATAATCGGCAACAATCAGTGGTTCAAAACAAAATGGTGTAATGATGGAGTATTCAAATAGGCCAACAAATCCTGTCAGCATATTTTGAGATTGCTTTGGCGGCAGAAAAGCCGCCGCGCAATGACGCGCTGGGGAATGGATGGTTTTGTGGGACGTAGGTGGGTTGCATCGTTTTGGCTTTGGGAAGGTGAAGACGTTCTGAGAACGGGTTTTATTAGCAGTTCCGGATGTACCTTTGGAACATCCGGAACAACGTGGTTATAGACCAACAAATTTCACCATCCATACTTTGAGATTGCTTTGGCGGCAGAAAAGCCGCTGTGCAATGACGCGTTGGGGGAGAAGTATTTTGTGGTTTTTTAGATTTGACAAATTTAGAAGTTGTCAAATCTGCACCTGCGATACATTGAGTGGTTCAAGAAAAAACAAAAAAAACACCCAAGCCACAGCTCAGGTGTTTTTAAATATGAGTTCAATATAGATTACTTAATCAATCCTGCTCCTAATTTCTCGTTGTAGTATTTCAACTCGGTTTCGGTAGGGACGTATACCCTGTGGGAGCGGCCGAGGTGGTTGCGGTTGGTAAAGAAAAGGTCGGTGATGTCGCCGCCATTGGCCTGGAGGATTACGAGGTCGGGTTCGGCATATTTTGCCTTTTCGTTGAAGAGGGAAACATAGTCGTCTACTGTGTAACATATCATACCCGTATTCATTATTTCGTAATCGGGGAAGGTTTTTTGTAGTACGCCGGGGATGGTAAACTCATTATCGAGGAAGGGGCAGAATATACCGGAGTCGCCCATGAGTAATATCCTCTTTTTCTTTTTAGGGAAGGTGAGGTTATAGTCCATACGCACGCCCTGTGCATTGGCTTTTACATGGTAGGGCAGGTCTTTGCCGCCATCCATTATCTCATCATCGTTGGGCGGCAGGTCGCCAAAGGTTTCGGGACGCTCTGAGTCTTTATAGGTTGCCTTACAGGTGGCATCACTGTTTTTCTTAATGATGGGGGCAATAAGGTTGGCTACAAATTCAGCTCCTTTCTTAGACCAGTGGCCATCGCGCGGTGCCTGGGTGATTACCTTGGGGTCTTGTGCGCCTACCTCGGATGATAGGTCTATGCATTCAATACCCAACTCGGCACATGTGGCCTTGATGAATGGATGCCCGAACTTGCTGATATTGGTTACACCTGAGCCTACCTCCGGGGTGAGGATAATCATCACAAATTTTGCCCCTGTGGCTTCTACATCTTGCTTTAGCCTGGTAAGTTCAGTTTTATACCTCACTTTTAACTCGGCATAAACTGCACTTTTTTCGCCATTATTATCCAGCATGCGGGCATCTGGCATCTGGCCATAGTCATGGTTTAGCTTTTCCAGCTTGGCGTTGTTTTCGGTGGCTTTAGCCTCGGCTAGCTCTAGTTGTTTCGATTTTTGCGCTTCGTCACCACCGCCGCTTTTACAACCCATACCCAGGATGGTGGTAGCAGTAAATAACCCTAAAAATACTTTTTTCATTAGTTCTGAATTTATTTCTAAAATTTAAAATAATAGTACTCAGCCATATTCTGTTTTTTTGCATAAAGAACAATGGCCATCACTATAATACTATAAATGAGGGCTTTTATTGCCAGCCCTCTTGCTTTCTTTTTGCCCTCGCTCATGGTGTTCCATGGTGCCTTCTCGCCAATACCCCAGTGGGCCATATCCCAGGTGTACTCGCCACCTTTCTGTAGGTACTCTACCAATATCAGCGGGATAGTCCATGCAAAATACTTAACTATATATTGCACTGGTGCTGATAATACACTGCCCGAAACTACGCGCGAAATTATGTAAAATGCATCATTTATTGAATTTGCCCTAAAAAATATAAGCAAAAAACAAATAAATAACATAGTTAAGATATTGCTTAGCCAGTTGTTGATAAAAACGGGCACTTTTTTAAATAGCTTTTTCCTTTGCTTGCGGGTGAAAAACTCATATACCAATACCAGACTGTTGATGAGTCCATATATCACAAACTTCCAGTCGGCACCATGCCACAGGCCGCTGAGGCAAAAGGTGAATATGAGGGCGATGACTATGGATGAATTGCCCAGGAAGCGCAATGAATCAACCAGTGGGTTAAATATATAGGTGTAGAACCAGGTGGTGAGTGATATGTGCCACCTGCGCCAGAATTCGGTGACGCTGCGGCTGGAAAATGGGATTTTAAAGTTTTGAGGTATCTCAATGCCTAAAAGTCCGGCCAAGCCACGGGC
>CAIWHI010000813.1 GCA_903912435.1 uncultured Bacteroidota bacterium
GGCGGTGGTGGTGGTTCTTTCTTGGCTTTTCCCTCTTCTTCTTTTTCAGCCTCTGGAACCTTCACTTTTTCCACATTCTTCATCAGGCCAGAGGTGGCCTTATCTTCCTGTGCCGATGCCATCTTATTAATCTGGGTATTGATAAATTTAGACACCTTGCGGTAGGGCGAGAAAAATGCCTGACGGATACTTATAGGGTTATCAATAATCTTAACCACAGTGGCATCCCAATCAAGGCCCTGCCTGTCATAAAAGAGGGCGTTTTTACCCACCACCATACTATCTACATCTCCGTTGGTAAGCGCTGCAACAATAGTCATTTTTTCACTGCCCGTGCGTGACCTACAATCAAGATACAAGAGGTACATGCCACTGAAACCTGCGCTATTGCCATGTTTGGGCATATCCTGTACCTTAATACACAAGTCGCAACTACGCTGGTCTATATATAAGGTTCCTGCCTGGAATATAGCCTTTGACCCTGGTGAATAAAAATCGAAGAAAGTAACGAAGTTCTTTAGTAAGGCAAAAATATCACGGTGGTAACGTACCAGTTTGTCTACCCTTATAATATCATTCGCTTCATCTTCTACTTCTATATCCTGTTCTATCAGGGCTATGATTTTAGATTTAAGTCCGCTTGCCAATATTTCTTTTACTCTTGGCAGGCCCAGTGCTTCAACCTCGGCACCTTGCTTTTCTGCTATCCATTGAGAATAGGGTGCCAATATAGTACCTATATTTTGCCAGTCAGCTTCAGTAATACTATCTGCATTAGGATACAGGGATGACAGTATTAACTGCCTGAAACTACCTATCGAACTTTCCCAAGCAGGGTTTATTCCGCTTACAACAGGCAGTGGCCTGCCAGCCCCAATTTTAGCCAATGGATAAGCCGCTATTTCTTCTATACACAAGGAAAGGTCTTTATCTGTAATGGTCTCTACTCTAGCTACCTGGAGATTCAGTATTTCGGTTGACTGTGGATCGAAAGCTGCTAGTCGACACCTGATAAAGTAGTCACTTACCTTCGATTTTATGGCATTGTAAATATTATTTGCATCACCAGTAGTATCGCCGAATGGAAGTATTTTGGCTAAGTCAGCATCTTTTTTGGCATTCCAGTCGGCGTATTTCTGGCAATTATCTATGAAGCCATCCAATAAACCTGCGTTGATGCCCAGCTTACCACCCCTGTCGGTAAGTGAGCCTGCAAATTGTACCACTTCATTAATGAGCTGTATTAATTGGGCGTCACTAGTTGAATCAACGGTTATGATACCATCCCCATTAAATTTAGAACCCGCAAAAATCTTTTGGGTATCAGATGTATCATCTACTGTCAGGGTATCTGCATCGGGCTTGCCAAGGTTTTTCAAAATTATCCTTGCCGATTCTACCAATACCTTGCCTTCGGCATGTTCTTCATTAATGTCTAAAATATGCAATGAAGGACTTTGCTTCAATAAATCGCCAGGTTTTTTCAATATGGCGGTTATCCAGTTTACAGCGGCAATCATCTCAGGCACCCTAATCTGACCATCGTTGTCAGTATCTATAAGGCTTAGAGTGGTCTTATCTATTTCCAGGCCATTTACCGGGCAGCTTAATGCCGTCCATAATTTAGGATCTAGTTCCTGGAGGTGAATCAGGTCATTGCCCGATTCAAGATTGACCCGCTTCACTCCTCCAATGGTGGAGAAACTCCATATATGATTAGCTTTACTCATGTTGTGATTATTTGTTCTGCCCTAATAATAGTGAATCCAAAAGCAATTTTTGGGACAGGTGCGAAATTGACAGGTAGGCAAATTACTCAAACTTTTGTAAAAAAATACTATGTCTCTTTATTAACCAATTTCTCCCTGATAAAATAAGCTATACAACCCGATACTATAATACCCAATGCATAGAGCTGGAATTTGGCTTCGCCATTATAAAATAGAAATAACCAGATACCTATACATAGCAAGGCAGGTATTGGGAAAAAGGGCATTTTGTAAGGCATATCCTCCTTAGGGTGATGGTAGCGGTACAAGATAAGCCCTACTGCCTGCGACGCAAATTGTATCAAAATACGCATCATCAATATGGCCGAAATCACCTCGCCCAGCCTGAACAACAGAC
>CAIWHI010000814.1 GCA_903912435.1 uncultured Bacteroidota bacterium
AGGACAAACCATACTGGACATTGGCAATCCTGACCTTATTGACCAATCAGTGATGAAGCAATTAAAGACCAGGATTCCAAATTACACTGCCACTGATAGTATGAAAGCCATTAGCCGCAGTCACCAATATGCAGATGGAGTTAAAAAGGTGTACAATAAATATGAAGAAAACGGAAAAATGGAATCCATAGGCCCAGATGGCAAGCCTTTTAATGCCACATACCTATTAAATGATACTACTGGTGAACTACTTGTGCACCGTGATGGAACAAATAAACCAGAAATCCACCGCATTAAAATTACCAAGGGCATAATGGAAGACCATATACTGGCCTTACCAGATATGGTGTTTTATTGGAAGAAGTAATTTTGAAAATGTATTAACTTGTTTTTTTAATTGAAAGGAGGATGCCTCATCTCTGAAACACCCTCCCCTTAAACAATTTCAAAAAACTATTTCTTAATCAAACTAGCCTGTATTGACCAGAGGAAGTCTAACTTAAGCGCACCTATAAAATTAGAATCCGTAACCATATCTATATAAGTATCTGGGATATAATTTGAATTTTGATGTTTTAATGAGAAGCTAGGGTTAAATGTAGCTAAGGCATGGCAGCTCATACAACCAGTTTGGCAACCAACCCTATTGTAAACAGTGTCAGTTTTTCCAACAACCTTACCAGCCTTATAAAAAGTGGCATTAGTACCTCTCCAGCCAAAACCAGCCTCAAGGAATGGGTTAAATGCAATCTGGGAAACACCAGTATCTTTACCCCCTGAATAAAGTTGGTTAGGCCATGTAAAACTATAGGCAATAGCCATGGCATAATGGGCCGGTGCACCACTAATTTCTTTTGGCCTAAGACTAGCAATAAATGGACTACTTGGTGATGGTGGATTGTTGGCATCAGGAGTCCACCAATAGGTTTGCCATGTCCAGCGTTTGATTTCCTTGGTAGTTACGTGCATACCCACCATTATGGCAATATCACCGGCATGTACTGGTAATGCACCAAGATTACCTGTATTTGCCTTATTAATGCCCTGGGCATCCTTAGCGCTCAATGTATAATGGATAAATGAATTGAGGCTATAGGTATTTGATGGATTTGCCCCATCCTTACCCATATCAATGCCCTTTGCATTATCTGATGCCAGGGTAGTATTTACATATACCAGACCAGGCCATTGGTTTTGTGCATATCCTGAATCACAAATATTAGGACCGCAATATACCCTGAATGGGAAAACACCATTCACTACCCTACTGGCTGGTATTATCTGGTAGGTAGGCTTGATGGCTATTGAAGTATTAGGAAATTCGGGTATATCCGTCATTTTCTTATCATACATTGATTTTAAGGTAGTTGAATCATATAAGGTTTGGCCGAGGATATGGCTAGCTGCCGGTATGTCGTAAGCTACTGTAACAAGCAATGTGCTGTCATAAGAACCAACATTGCTCTGTGGTGAGTCGCAACGTGACCCACCAGGCTTACTAACGGAAATAGCTTTAGTGTTGCCCGAACTCAGGGCAATTTTAAGTGCATTATTGGCGGCATGTTCAAATTGGTTTGGCCTGTGTAGGGTTTTTCGGTGATTGGTGGTATCATCATTCACTGCTTTCATATGCTTTAGGGAATCCTGCAAATCAGATGGAGAGTCCCAGGTTTCAAATACATACATATCTTCCCCACTACTCTGGTAGCCCGACTTAGTAGTCAAACCAGCCCAAATACCCCAACCATGTTTGGTGATACTTGTGGTGTCCATATTGGCAAGCCAGGTATTGATTGTGTTACTATCCTCAGGAAATTTAAAACCCTGGATATTCACTGTTGGAAATGGAACAGGTTTCACTGCCCCTTTTAGCGCCTTAGCACCATCATCTGTTTTTGAGTTGTTGCACTGGGCAAGGCAAAATAATGCTAATGCGCAGGACCCTGCGATGAATACTTTCTTCATTGATTCTATTGTTTATGTTGGTTAAGAAATTGCGGCATTAAATACTATCCGTATGTTCCACACAATACTCTTTCCTTCATCACATAAAACAACGAATAAATTCAGGTTATAAAAAAATCAGACAAATTACCAATACAAACAATTAGCAGTATTTATTTCAGATAAAATTGTCTTTTACAAAGATAGTCTCTAAAATCAGGGATGCAAATTTTTGTAGAGGGATTTTTTGAAATAATTGTCAATTCCACATAACGATAGTAAATATCCGGAGTTACCCTCGAAACTTATTGATTCGATAAATCACCCAACCTTTTTTTCAATTAACATGTCTTTTATGGAACGATAATTAAATAAAGTATACCATCTGAATTGTTCTTTTTCTTTTTTGCTATGTTATAAAAGTCCTTAAATAGATTGCTATACGGGTATCGTAAAGCTTTCAGCATTGCGTCTTGCATAAAAGAAAAATACATGCGCCATACGGCATACTTTACCTAATCACATTCCTAACCTTCATTTTCTTAAAAAATGCGCCTCATGAAAAAAATAGCCATTCTACTTTTTCTGATTTTATTTTTTTTAAACTATAGCCATGGGCAGGTTACCTGGCAGTGGGTGCATGCAGGTGGCAGTTCAGGCCCATTACTATCGGGTACTGCAGATCAAGACATAGAAGATATTACTACCGACAAATGGGGAAATGTATATGTTATTTCAAATATATACACAATGGACGACTATATTGCAGATCAACATTTTCCAGGCTTTGGGAATCCCGATGCAGGCGAGACTTGCATAGCCTGTTTCAGGTGTGATGGTACATTAAAATGGTATAAAATGGTTATCGGATCGGAAGCAACAGCAATAGCTATTAAGACAGATACACTGGGCGGAGTATACATTACAGGCGCTGAATATATTAGCGCAGCGGCAGGAGGAGGGGGACCAGATAGCGGCTATATAATGAATGCGACAAGAAGGGACACTGTTTTGGCGCCTGCAAATGGAAGTATAAGAACTAGAACCCTATATAGAAGCATGTACTTGCTCAAACTGGACACCGGAGGCAATTTCACCTGGTTTCGCTGGCCTGAACCTGACACTACAACCATTCTAAATACTGAGCAATCTGGCATTTATGACATGGATGTTGATCCTTCTGGAAATATTTATCTTCTAACTATGCTTAAGCCTGGTTTATATGGAAACATATTTGTAGCACCAGATTCAATACCATATGGTCCCTACATCTTAAAGTATGACCGAACTGGAAATTGCACAGGTGGTTTCACTTTGCCTATAAGAGGCAAAAACTATGATTTTACTTTACATATGAAACGAGATTATAAAAGGGACAGGTTTTATCTGGATGGCTATTCAGGCGGAACTGCTGGAGATACTGCCTGGCTTGGAGGTGAGATGATTTCGGGTATGTATCTTGCTTGTTTTAATGATACAGGCAGTATGCTTTGGATGGCACATGATAGTATGACCGGGCCTATTGGCACTGTAGAGGACCGTGTAGCACTGGATCGTTTTGGCAATATATATATGACCGGGGCATGCCAGTGGGGCCTGTATTTTAATGGAACAGAATTTACAGGAGGAGGCGCATTTGCAGTAAAACTTGATACAAACGGGCATAATATATGGGTTTCGCAATGCGAAAATCTTGATGCAGTGCAAGGATACGGAATTGCCGTAACCGGCGATATAGTTGGCGTTTCCGGATGGTATTCTACCCATTCCATGACGTGGGGTGGACCAGATACTATTGGTGGTTTCGCTCCTTACCAGACTTTTGTCTGCAGATTGAATGCAAATACTGGGGCAGGTATATTTCTGGATACAATTAAGACGGATGGTGGCTATTGTTTACCTGGTAGTTCCGGAAATGGATCAATAGCCTCAGATCCTTTCGGAAATTTCTATGCCGCCGGTATGTTTTTATCTCAGATTATAATGACCGGAGATACACAGGCAAACATTGGATCATACAGTAATTGGTGGATAGCTAAATTAGGTACAACTAATTGTGAATATCCCATTTCTCTTCTATCACCCGAAATACAACATCCGCGCAGTGTAACTATATTCCCCAACCCCTCTTATGGTGAATTGACAATAAAAGATGCTGAATCAGGTTCAGTGATTCAAATTTACAACCTTCAAGGTCAAATTGTATACTGTGGTAGGATTCTTTCTATATCAGAAAACATCTCCCTAGCAAATTTGCGACCTGGCAGCTACTTTTTACAAATTACTGATATGAGTGGTAGCCGGGTAAATAAAACTATTACACGGATGTAATAATCCTGAAAACAATATAGATTAAAATCATTAGAATAAGCGAAGAACTCTAGCATTCTCCGGTCAGTTTCTCCACTCTCAATTTTCGTTATCCCCAATGACAAAATATCGCACCTCTTTGAGAATTTGCTATTGAGATTTACCTTCTTTCAAAAATTTCTAATGAGTAAAAATACCAATGCAAATATCGTTGCATTGCAGCCTTTGTGCCAGTTAATTGTTCAAGTTTCGCAATTACTTCTTTGTCAAACCGCTTTTCGATTCGAACTTTTTCAGACCTGCTAATATTTTTCCCCTTTTGCCATTCTGAGCCATCACATACCATCTTAATCACAATTGTTGCAGCTTTACTATTCTGCACAGAATCTTTTTGATTGCCAGCAAATGAAACATAGTACATCTCCTCTGGTTTAGCCTGTAAGTAAAAGATATGCGAATATTCAAAGTCATTTTCTTCTTTCCAATTATATAGCCCTACCCATTTTTCAGGAATTTTATACTCCTTGTGTTCATCAAACAGGCTATCAATGGCTGAGGTAAGAGTTTGCTTGGAAACAGAGAATACTCTTTTACCAAAGCCTTCCTTTCTTCCAGTGCCAAAACCACACCCTATTAATGACGCACCGATTAATAACAAAAAAATACGCTTAATCATATCCAGTGTTACGTTAATGGTAATTGTTATTTTTCGTAGACCTAGCTAGATTCTACTAAGTACAAACAGCATCAACCGAAAAAAGCGAAAAAACAATAGCAATCTCCGCTCTGTTTCTCCGCTGTTAATTTACGTTGTTAGCGTAATATTATTATCTGAAATTCATATTTTAAATAGGATTATTAATAGAAAATACATTTACAAACAGGAATAAACCAGTTACATCACCTTATTAATATCATCAAATCTTATTTTTGCAATCAAATGATTCGAAATTAAATACTGTTCATTCATATTCTTCAATATTTCTGCATCATCCTCTTCGCTTTTCGTCTTTTCCAGACCAAAAATCTCCCGTAATCCTTTACCAGTATAGTAAACAACATTGAAACTATTATCAATCCCCTTGATTCCAGCACTAATATGACCTAAATTCCCATCTGGATCAATAATCTCAAGATTTAGTGCTCTACCTGCAATAAGTTTATCAAGCACAAGCGATCTAATTAAATAAGCGAAATCAATATTTGCACCGCCCACTGTAATATTATTAAGCTCAATTATTTCCTCCCTCAATCCGAACATTAACTTTAAATTCCTTACAAAGGAATCGTGTGTATGAATAACATTAATTCTGGAAATTGAATTAAATTCGTCTATTTCCAAAGTCTCTTTAAAAGCTGTGAAAATCTCCTTTATTATGTCTTTTTGTTGAAAATTATTGAGTGACTTAGCACTTATAATTAATGAGTATTTTGTATCCGTGCTATATTTATCACTTGGAATCAATAGTATCAATTCATAGGTCTCCCCCAAAAGGTTAAAACCATTTTTCAAAATCAGGAATTTCTCAAGTTGCCTGAGTATCTTATGTGTATAAATTGAAGCTGTTTCTACCATCTTTTCTTAATCCAAGTTAATACTCCATCATTTTTATCTTCAAGCGCATTGATGATGTCTTCAACATCCCTTTGCGAACTCGTACCTATCGGTTTATACCTATTTACTTCAGACCAGTTAGTTACTATTGACCAATTCGTTTTAAAATTTATATCAGCAGCATCTAATGCCTTTTGCAACCCTGCCAATTTAACTAATTGATCCAGTTTATGAGTCAAAAAACTTCTCGATATATCTCCCGACTCAGGGTAATCAGAATCTAGTATTTTACATATTCTGGCTTTCAATGCAGTTTCAACTACGTATCCAGATAAGTATTTTGCACCATCATAAAGTTGATTGCGATAAAGAACCTTTACTTCCTTAAGCCTGGTTTTCGATATAGTTTGCAATTCACCTCTTGTAGGCATGTTTCAAAGTTAACTATATTTTGGAAAATTAGCAAAAAAAAATGGAGAAACATAAGCGTTCTCCGCTCTGTTTCTCCGCTCTCAATTTTCGTAGTCCCGACTGGATTCGAACCAGGACAAACAGTACCAAAAACTGTTGTGCTACCGTTACACCACAGGACTAAACACCGTGTAAGGGAGTGCAAAGGTAATAACCTGTTTTCTAATAAACAAACTTTTTTTGACTAAGTTACCCACCTTTACTGTATAAATATTTACCCGTTTATTAGGCCATTTAGCTTCCAATTATAGATTGGGATGTCCTTTTTGCAGTAAGTTTGCAGATAATTTCCTTATAACATTTTTAATTATGTCTATTGCGGCTAATCCGCGCCAATATGTCATTAGCTTCATATTTATAGGCGTTGCGTCTATAATACTGATACGTCTTTTTTTTCTTCAGAACTTTGAAGCTAAGTACAAAATCCTGGCCAATGATATAGCTATTTATAAAAAAGTAGTTTATCCCCCACGTGGTGTTATCCTCGACCGCAAGGGCAAGGAAATGCTGTCTAATAATGCAGTATACGACCTTATGGTTACCCCCCATAATATCCCTAAGAACTTCGATACCCTGCAGTTTTGTGCAGTGCTCGATATTCAGCGCAGTAACTATAACAGCATTATGAGGCGGGTACAGGAGCGGAATATTGATGTGCGCCAGAGTACCTTTATGGAGCAGCTAAGCCAGGAACAAACTGCAAAATTCAAGGAAAACCAATACATGTTCCCTGGCTTCGACCTTTTGGAACGTAATATCAGGGAATATAAAAATGCCAGTGCGGGTATGGTTTTGGGGTATATAGGTGAGGTTTCGCCCGAAATGCTGAAGCGCCCCAGATACACATCCTACCACCAGGGCGACTATGCCGGACTAAGTGGTATTGAGTGGCAATATGAGGAAGTGCTCCGCGGGCAGCGTGGCGTGCACTATCTGGAAAGAGATAAATTCAACAGGCCAAGAGACCCCTATAAGGAAGGGAAACTAGATAGCCAGGAAATTTCAGGCAAACAGTTAGACCTCTACCTGGATGCTGATTTACAAGAATATGCCGAAAAACTTATGGCTAATAAGATAGGCAGTGTAGTAGCTATAGACCCCCAAACCGGTGGCATCCTTACCATGGTGAGTAGTCCTACCTACGACCCAAATCTACTTAGAGGTAGGGAACGTGCCAAAAACTATGCAGCCCTATATAGGGAACCTACCCGCCCATTATTTAATAGGGCAACCCAGGCTATGTACCCACCTGGTTCTACTATAAAACCAATGACAGGACTTGTGGCACTAGCAGTTGGTGCAATTACGCCTTCATTTGGACTGGGCTGTTTTGGTAGCTACAACTATTGTAGCCGGCCCATAAAATGTGAGCACAAAGATGCTGGCCATGCCTCTAACTTTAGGTTGGCGCTTGCTCACTCCTGTAATTCCTATTTCTGCCATATATTCAGAATGACCATTGACTACAAAAGTTTCAAAAATGTAAAGGAAGGCCTACAGACATGGCACGACTTTTATAGCAGCTTTAGTTATGGCCGTCAAACTGGTATTGATATACCCTTTGAAGGCAAAGGTGCCTTACCTGACACCAATACCTATAACAAAATGTACCGGGGCGTATGGAACTCATGTACTGTAGTATTCGTAGGTATGGGCCAGGGTGAGTTATTATTGACTCCCCTGCAAATGGCTAATGGTATGTGTATCATTGCCAATAAGGGTTATTATTATACACCCCATTTTGTGAGGGCTATAGGTAAAAATGAAAATGATACCTTGCTGAAAAAATACCATGAAAAACATGTGGTATTGAATATTCCTGATAGTACATTTAGTATTGTGCAGCAGGCAATGCAGGATGTGGTAGAGAGTGGTACTGCTGCAGGTGCTAAAGTGGAAGGGATTACCATTTGTGCAAAAACAGGTACTGCCGAAAATAAGGCAATTGTAAACGGCGAGGTAATAAAAATGCAGAACCACTCTATGTTTGTGGCTTTTGCACCCAGAGAAAACCCCAAGATTGCTATTGCCGTTGCCATTGAGAATGCAGGCTTCGGTGCCACCTGGGCTGCCCCTATTGCCAGCTTACTAATAGAAAAGTACCTAAAGGATAGTGTGACCTACAAAAGAAAAGCTATAGAGGACAAAATGATGGGTGCTCATCTTATTAATAAGTATGTTTATACTATCGATTCGGTACTCCGCCGCCGTGATGCTATGGTTTATGAAAATAAAATGAGGAAGAGATATGTAACCGATAGCACCAAGAGGGCTACAGATAGCACAATGGCAATTAGATGGCTGGAAGCGAGATTGAGGAGGAGTAAGAAGTAATTTCAAGTAGAAAGTAGAAAGTAGTAAGTAGAAAGTAGTAAGTAGTAAGTAGAAAGTAATAAGTAGAAAGATGGGCGGGAACTAGATATTAGATAGTAAATAGTAATTAGTAATTAGTAATTAGTAGAATTTGGAGTTTAGTAGTTTTTGGTAAGAAGGGTTTAGTTTCTAATTCATAATTTGATAGAATGAGTTTATAGAGAATGAATACTCTACCTAATACCCCAAAAGGGACTTTTTGAATTTTTAATTTTGAATTTTTAATTAATCATGACCTCATTAGGTAAGGCTTTATTTTATAGAATAGATGGCGTAGTGCTTTTGCTCTATGTGCTACTAGTGGCTATTGGCATTAGCGCAGTTTATTCGGTGGAGCATCATGTGGGCGACCTTACTTTCTTCATGATGAATAAAAGCTACATGAAACAATTAATCTGGTTCGGATATTCTCTGGGATTCGGGTTTATTATATTACTCACCGATAGTAAGTTCTTTTCTTCCTTTGCTTTTTTATTGTACACAGCTTGCCTTGCTATATTAGTCATTACCATCTTTGCGGGGGTAGATGTAAAAGGTTCCAGATCATGGTTGGGAGTAGGAGGCTTTAAGTTTCAACCGGGTGAAGTCTGTAAAATCTTTACTGCTTTGGCTGTGGCAAAGTTCGTGTCCTTACCAGAAACAAATATTGCTATGACAGGGCGGCATGTAATGAAAACCTATAAGGACAGAATTATAGTGGGTGCAATAGCCCTGGTACCCGCCCTTTTAATCATTTTGCAAAAAGAAACCGGATTGGCATTGGTCTATTTCTGTTTCCTACTGGCACTTTACCGCGAGGGCTACCCTACAGCCATCTATATTATTGCGTTTTCTACAGTTGCATTGGTATTGGGGACCCTGCTGATAGAACGAAAAATACTCTTCGTAGTACTTACAGTATTATTCGGACTCATTGCGCTATTAATGCGCCAAACCTTGAGAAGAAAGCTGATACCCAGGGTTATTATTATTTCAGCCTTTTTATTTTCCATTCTCTTCTCTCAGGTTGCAGTACCCTTTGTGTTTAAGCATGTATTGCAAAGGCACCAGATTGACAGGATTTTCGGCACCATAGGCATGGAAGTACCGGACGAGTATGATAAAACAATGGTGGAGGGCGAGGAGAAAAAAGGCAATAGTTCGGAGTACAATGTCTTGCAGAGTAAGATAGCCATAGGGTCTGGAGGATTGTTTGGAAAAGGCTTCCTTAATGGAACATCTACCAAAAACCAATTTGTACCTGAGCAAAGCACCGACTTTATATTTTGTGCAATAGGTGAGCAATTTGGCTTTGTGGGCAGTGCCATTTTGGTCTTAGCTTATTTATCTTTAATGCTAAGAATTGTATTTATTGCAGAGCGGCAACGAAGCACATTTACCAGGGTATATGCTTATTGTGTAGCCTGCATTCTCTTCTTTCACTTTGCAGTAAATATATCCATGACCATAGGACTTATGCCTGTAATTGGCATCACCCTACCCTTCCTAAGTTATGGAGGGTCTTCATTGATGTCTTTTAGTATACTTATTTTTATCCTGGTGAGGCTTGATGCCGACAGGCAAACCCTGATACGCTAATTATTATTTAATGGCACAGATTTACCCCTTATCTGAAGGCACTTTTACCGTAGGCCACGACAAGCAATTTACACACTTTACCGTAGGGCAAGATGTGCTCAATGAGCGGCCTGTAGGGTCACTTTTGGTAGAAGTACAACCCTTTCTTATTGTTACAAATAATGACGTAATAGTTATTGATACCGGGCTGGGATTTAAAAATGCAGACGGGGTTTTACAAATACATGATAATATCAGGGAGCATGGATATGAACCTGCATCAGTAACCAAGGTACTCCTGTCGCACTTGCACAAAGACCATGCGGGCTGCCTCATTTTCAATGATTCATCGGGATTAGTTCATACCACTTTCCCAAACGCCGAATATTGTATTTACCGCCCAGAGGCTGATTATGCCCTTGAAAAAGGATATCCTTCTTATCATCCCGAAGAAATTGAACCACTGCTATCAACGTTACAGGTGAGGTGGCTTGATGGCGAAACAGGAACTATTGATGGATATATTACCTATACCCATTCAGGTGGTCATTGCCCCCAACATATTGTATTTCTGATAGAAGATGGTGGTGATAAAATATTCTATGGTGGCGATGAGGCACCCCAATTGAAGCAAATGAAAATGAGATATGTAGCCCGGTATGACCATGATGGCAAAAAAGCAATGCAGCTTCGTGAGCAATTTAGCCAGGAGGGACGCTTAAATAAGTGGAAATTCCTCTTTTACCACGATGTAAAATGTCCGGTAGCTACACTTAGCTAAAAGAGACACCATTAGTGCCTGCGATTATGATCGAACATGTGACCACCAGGATGAGGTGAACCATTTTTACGATCTTTAAGTCTCTGTAATAAAATATGCTTAAACTCGCGCTCAGCTTGATAAAGGGTAGCCAATTGCGTTGATGATATTACCTTCAGGAAACGGTCATTATACCTGCGTTTCAGGTCAATAACCTGCTGCTGATAATCCAGATTATCATCCACATACTGCCTGTCGGAGGTCTCATCATTACGCTCTCCATTATTGATATTGAGTTTCTTTTTAAAATCCTGCCTGATACCCCTTAGTTCCTTTTCGTATTCGTTGTAAACCGGCAAAAAATTCTGCGACTGTTCAATGCTCAAATGCAGCCTGTCGGATATATAGACCATTTTTGCCGCATGTATTTGTTCCATTTTCCTACCCTCGGGCTGAGCCCAGGATAAATTGGCTGTAAACAATACAATAAACAAAACCTGCAATAACTTTTTCATAATATAATACTTAAACCAAAATTCATTTCTAAAACGAGATTTGTAAATCCATTCCAAATCCCAGCCAGATTACACTTACTCTACAATATCCCAACCTGTTTCGTTCAAATATTGCTCAATATCATTACTCTCAAATACCAAATCACCTACAGTGGTATTTGAAACAATCTTATCAACATCAAGCCTATAAGCACCCTGCACATATTCAACTAACTCGCTATGTGGCACACCAGCCAGCATGTTATCAGCAACTTCTGGTTTACCTGTAAAATACTTTAGTGAGCCTGCACCTACTGCTAAAACCAACAATGCTGCAACGGCCCATTTCAAATGCCTACGCCACTTATTAGCTACATACAAAGGTATTTCCCTTTCTTTCCTTTTGATTGCATGCGACTCACCTACTGTAAGCAATAATTGCTGAGGCAATTGTTCAAAATAACCTACTGGTGCTGTATAAGGCAATGTCTTAGTGATGTTACCTAAAGTTGCATCATCCTCAATATACAATTTGACTTCATTGGCAAATTCTTCGAAATAAGAAACAGGGGTGGTAAATGGCATGTCTTTACCCCAATTAGGCTCATTAATTTCCTCTTCTTCTTCCTTTATTGAATTGCAAAGGTGATTAGCGAAATTTTCGAAATACCCTGATGGAACTGAATAAGGCAATTGGGGGTGCATTTCACTCAATACACTTCCCATTTCCATCAATTCATCTGATATGTCTTTCCTCTTCTTCATTCTATTATTAAGACGGTATTTATTATTAATAGTTTAATTCCCTGTTAAGGAACGTTTATCATTAAAATTCGGACTTAAGCCCAAATTAGGTCATCGCCCCTAAAGCTGCTTCAATCTTTTTTGCTGCATGATGGTAAGAGGCTTTAAGTGCCCCTACCGAAGTACCCAGTATTCCCGACATCTCTTCATAGGGCATCTCATCGTAGTAGCGTAGGTTAAAAACCAATTTTTGTTTATCAGGCAAACTTTGTATAGCATTCTGCAATTTCCATTCTATTTTACCTGGGTCAAAATCAGGCTGGGCCTTCAATTTTTCAGAAAAGTAGTCCTCATTATCATTTATAGACACTGAGGTCCTGCGTTTTTGCTGTTCTATCCAGGTTAGGGTTTCATTGGTAGCTATACGGTAGAGCCAGGTATACAAATTAGATTCTTCCCTGAATTCACCCAGATTTCGCCATACTTTTATAAATACATTCTGCAATATATCATCAGTATCCTCATGCCCCACTACCATCCTTCTTATATGCCAATACAACCGCTCCTGGTACTTCCGCACCAGTTTTGTAAAAGCAGCATCCTTCATTTTTTCAGCCTTGAAAGATGCCACTAACCAATGGTCATCTATTAACTGGTCTGATACCTCGGGCATTTATTTGTATCCTTTAGCTTTAAGACAATAATTGAATCTCAAGGTTTAAACAACACACTCCTTAACAGTGCATTATGGTTGTTAAACATTGTTAAAATCACTTTTGCGTTTGGTACCAATCAGCCATTTTCTCCTTGAGTATATTCAATGGCACGCAACCATCTTTCAATACCTCATCGTGAAAAGATGAAATACTGAATTTGGGACCAAGAAGTTGCCTGTACTTTTCCCTTTCAGCAGTAATTGCCATTTGCCCTATCTTATAACTAAGTGCCTGCCCCGGTATGGCCATATACCGCTCAATTTCGGCAGTTGCATCTCCTTCACTTATCAATTCATGGGCCATCATATACTTTATGGCTTCTTCCCTACTCATACCCTTATAATGCAGCCCAATATCCACCACCAGCCTTATTGCCCTGTGTATACCATCACTTAAGTGGCCAAAATACTGGTAAGGGTCATTGTAGACTCCCAAATCCTTACCCAGGGTTTCGCAATAATGGGCCCAGCCCTCGCCATAGGCACCATACCACAAGAAACGGCGGAAGGTAGGTAGGTTCTTATTTTCTTGCTGCAAAGAAATCTGATAGTGGTGGCCAGGTATTGCCTCATGAAGAAACAAAGTAGTCATGCCAGTATAGTTGAACCTGGTAGCGTCAAGAATAGGCACATAAAAAATCCCAGGTCTGGTGCCATCCCCTGAACCTTGATTATATTCGGCGCTGGCGGATGCGGCCCTGAATGCTTCGGTTTGCCTGATGGTAAATTCTGTTTTGGGGGTATTATTAAACAACTTTTTCAGTTGGGGTTCTTCATCCTTCTTAAT
>CAIWHI010000815.1 GCA_903912435.1 uncultured Bacteroidota bacterium
GCCGATGTGGTTTATGGTTCCCGTTTTATAGGTGGTAAGCCTCACCGCATTCTTTTTTTCTGGCATAGCATAGGCAACAGGTGGCTTACTACTGCCTCAAATATGTTCACCAACCTTAACCTTACCGACATGGAAACATGTTATAAGGTTTTCCGCAGGGAGATGATACAAAGTCTGAAACTGGAAGAGAAACGCTTTGGTTTTGAGCCTGAGGTAACAGCTAAAATATCCCGGATTCCTAAGGTGCGTATTTACGAGGTGGGCATTTCTTATTATGGCCGTACCTATGAGGAAGGTAAAAAAATAGGCATGAAGGATGCTTTTAGGGCACTCTATTGCATTATTAAGTATAATATGTTTAAGTAGCAGCTTCATTTCCCCATTATATTGGTTGCTATAGTTTTAAGTTTGATTTAAGTTTTTCTTTTTGTTGGTAAGAACTAATTTTGCCAAAAATTTGAACTATGTCAATTCAATTAGGCCAACAGGCACCTGACTTTACCCTCTACGATAATGAAAAGAAAAAAGTAACACTTAGTGAACAAAGAGGTAAGAATGTGGTATTGATATTCTTTCCATTGGCATTTACCAGCACATGTACTAAAGAGCTTTGCTCCATACGCGATGGCTATAATGTTTACGATACGCTAAATGCCCAGGTATATGGCATATCTGTAGATTCTCTTTTTGTATTAGCCAAATTTAAGCAAGACCAAAATTTGAATTTCCCTTTGCTAAGTGATTTCAACAAAGATGTATCAAAAGCATATGGTAGTATTTACGAAAAATTCATCTTTGATATGGAGGGTGTTTCTAAAAGGTCTGCATTTATAATTGATAAGGATGGGGTGGTTCGTTACACCGAAGTACTTGAAAATGCCAGTGAAATACCAGATTTTAACAATATACAGACTTGCCTAAAGAACTTAAATTCCTAACTTGCATCAAAAAAATAAGTCATGAAGAAAATCTACACACTTTTATTGGCAATGACCGCCGGTCTTGCTGCAAATGCTCAAATTGCTAACGGAGGAATGGAAACCTGGCGCAGTTCCACAGTTGGAACCTCACCTGTAGTTAGTCTCCATGCACCCACCAGTTGGTATGGTTTTGATTCTATAATAATTGCCGATGCCGAGGCTTTCCGGGCATTGGTAGGAACTGGTACTAATTTGCACGCCCAGGTTTACCAGGAATCTACAAGGGTGAACAGTGGTTCTGCCTCTGCAAAGATTATCACCTTAAAACAAGATACCGTAGGTATTATTCCCGGATTTTTATCAAACGCCAAGATTTCTATTGATGTATTTTCAATAATCGGTGGTGGTTCATTTGCTAATGCTATTACCTATTATGGTGGAACTAAAGTTACCGGAAGAGTGGATACAGTAACTGCATGGGTAGCGTATTTTCCAGGTATTGATAGTGCTACACATGCAATGGGTGGTGCTGATACAGGCATACTTACTGTAACTGCTCGTGGCAAGGCGCACGGTGTAGATACAGTATTAGGTACCGGTAGGTGTGTAATAAAACCTACATCAACCTTCACCCAAATTAGGGCTGCTATTATTTATACCGATACTGTATCTGTAACTGATACAATACGCGTTACCTTCTCCAGCGGCGGCGGCGGTGCTTCACAACCATTAGATAGCTCTACTTTGTACGTAGATGATGTAAGCTTTGTTTACAAGCCTAATGCTGTCCCAACTGTTACTCTTAATCCTGATGCGGTAAATATCTATCCTAATCCGGCTAATAATTTCATTAATATAGAAAATAAGCTTAATGCTAATTTGTCTTTTAACCTTTACAGTATTAATGGACAATTGGTAGCTAGTAAATCTACAACAGGCAATACCAGTATGGATATTAGTATGCTCTCAGCAGGTATGTATTTCTTTGCTGTAAATGATGATCAGGGTAATGCAATTAAACAAGGAAAAATAAATATTGCCAGGTAATAATTTTCACAAGTTTCAACTACTTTCGTTGAATAATCAAACAAAACAATGGCAACTACTAAAATTACAATTAACAATAATGGCTCCATTAAAATGGATGGAGATTTCGAAATCGTAGACAAAAACGGTAATTCATACGACCTTGGTGGCAGGACAATAGTTTCTCTTTGTCGTTGTGGCTTGTCGCAAAACAAACCATTTTGCGATGGTTCGCACAAAGGACATTTTGAGCACGAAGCAGTAGCTTTTGCATTGCCTCCTAAAAAGGAAGCATAAACAATTCGATTTTATAAAAATGGGCTGAATGGATTTCTTATCTGTTCAGCCCATTTTTATTAGTCTATTTTCAGGTATTTGGTGGGTACATGGTCGGTGAGCCACACTCCATTATCCGATAAGTAGAATTTATTACCATCCCGGTGCATTGCCCCGCTTTCAACTACTAAAACTTGTGGATTACCATGACGTTTTCCTACTACAAGTGCAGTATCGTAGTCTAGGCTTAGGTGCACATGTTGTCTTAACTGTTTTTCAAGCCGGTATTCATTATTGAGCCAACCGATTTTACCGCCGTGCCATGGTATAAATATTCAGGAGGTTGTTTTTCTTCCAGCCCCAGTTCTATATCTATTGAATGGCCCTGATTAGCTCTGATTCTGGTTTTATCTTCATTGAATGCGAAGCGCTTTTTACTATTGGTAGCAACCACATGTTCCAGTACGGGCATGGTAATACTTTGGTTGTTGCCACTCATTTTATTGAGTA
>CAIWHI010000816.1 GCA_903912435.1 uncultured Bacteroidota bacterium
CGACCGGTTATTGAATATTTTACAACTCAAAAGATATCCTGATAATAATGCAAGCCGCGAATTAGCCGAAGCAAGCATCAATCAAAAAATAGGTCAGATATCAGTTGTGCCAATTGCAAGTGCTATTGACCTCTCTAAAAACAAAAAATACCTCCCATTTTTATTGCCCTTGTTGCTCATTGGTGTTTTTATTTTAGTTGCGGCTCCTAATATCTTCACAGAAAGTTCATCAAGGTTATTACAACCTACAAAGGCTTTTGAAAAACCTTCGCCTTTCAAGTTTATCATCAAAAACCCATCATTAATAGCGGTACGTAATTCAGATTTTGTTCTTACTGTGGCAACTGATGGAAATGCACTACCCGCCGAAGCCTCTATTGAAATTGGCAATGACCGTGTGCCCATGCAGCCAGGCGAAAACCACACCTTCCAGTATACCTTTAAAAATGTAACCGAGCAGGTTAACTTTAAGTTTTATGCTGCAGGATATTTTTCGGGGCCAAATACACTAAAAGTAGTGCAAAGGCCTGTGTTGAAATCATTCAAAATTCAGGTAAATTACCCTGCCTATACTGGAAAGAAAAATGAGGTGCGCAATAGCCTTAGCGATATGACCCTACCCGTAGGCACAACAGTGAACTGGGCTTTTGTAACCGACCATACCGATGATGCTAGTATACATTTTGGTAGTGGAACGCCAGTCGCGCTAAAAAATGATGATTCCAGATTCGATTACCAGTTTCGTTTCATGAACGATACTGCCTATACCATTACCCTGCACAATAAGGAAGCAGCGGTGGCTGATAGCTACAGGTACCAGGTGCAGGTAATACCCGATCAATACCCTGTAATACAATTGCAACAGATAAAGGACACGGTATCGGGCAAAAAAGTATTATTATCAGGCAGTGCAGGTGATGACTATAGTATTACCAGGGTGGCATTTCATTATGAAATTAGCGACAAGAACAAGGTAATAAGCACCAAGACCATACCTGTAAAAATCAATGCTGGTGCCTTAACCTCCTTCCAACAGTATTTTGATATTGATGAACTAAATCTGCAACTTGGCCAGAAACTATCTTACTATATCGAGGCATGGGACAATGATGGGGTACATGGCAGTAAGTCATCGCGGAGTGAGTTGATGAGCTTTTTCATGTATAATGAAAAGCAGATTGACTCGGCTATAAATGAAAATTCGCGCCAGATAAATTCAGGTATCAGTAGCAGTGCTGAAAAAACACAGCAATTACAGTCCGACTATAAGGATGCCCAGACCAAGATGCTGCAAAGCGAAAACATGGACTGGCAACAACAACAATCGCTGCAGGAAATGATGAAAAAGCAAATGGACCTGAAGACCAATGTGGAGAATATCAAGCAGAGGTTTGAGGAAAAAATGCAGCAAAGCGAACAAAAGAAATACAGTGATGCCATTAAGGAAAAGGAAAAAGAACTCGACAAACAGTTGGACAACCTGCTTAATGAGGAGCTAAAAGAACAAATGAAAAAGCTGCAGGAGTTGATGCAGAAAATGAATAAAGATAAGGCTGTGGAAACCATGCAGCAAATGGAACAGGACAATAAGCTCTTCAAAATGGATATGAAGCGTATGGAAGAGCTGATGAAGAAGCTGGAAATGCAAATGCACATGGAGGATATGGCCAACAAACTGGAGGAACTGGCTAAGAAGGAAAGAGAACTGGAAATGAAGACCGAAAGGGCTGATAAGGATAACCAACCAAATAAAGACAAGAAGGATGATAAGGCTGGTAATAAGGATGATAAGAATGGTGACAAGAAAGACGGAGATAAGAAGGACGGAAAAGATGGTGACAAAAAAGACGGGAAGGACGGAGATAAGAAAGACGGGAAGGATGCAAAAGATGGGAAAGCAGGAGATAAAAAAGATGATAAGGCAGGCAATAAGGATGAGAAAGATGGCGATAAAAAAGACGGAAAACAAGGTGATGGCGATGCCAAAGACCAGAAAGACGGAACCAAAAAAGATAATGACGACCTGATAAAAGAGCAAAAAGAACTTAAAGACCAGCTTGACAAGGCCATGAAGGAGGACCTGAAAGAGGCTCAGAAAATAGCCAAGGAAACCAAGCAGAAGGACAGGCTGGATGATGAGGAAAACAAAGCTGATGATGCCAAAAAAGATATGGACGAAGGCAGCGAAGACCTGAAACAAAAGCAAAATAAGAAGGCCGGTAAAAAACAAAAAAGCGCTGCCGACAAGATGGAGGCAATGGCCAAATCGCTCAAGAGCAAATCGGCAGGCATGGGGGGTGATGAAATTGATATTGACATTAAGGCTACAAGGCAGATTCTCAGTAATTTAATCAGGCTATCATTCGACCAGGAAGAACTGATGCAGGGGGTGAGGAATACTTCTACATCTAGCCCGGCATTTATTGAGAACCAGGAAGAGCAAAACAGGCTGCATGCCAATGCGGTAATGATTAGGGATAGCCTGTTTGAGCTAAGCAAGAGAGTGGAAAAACTCTCTGCACAAGTAAATAAGGAAACTACCAGCCTGGAGCAAAATCTGAAAAGGACGGTTGACGACCTGGAAAACAGGAATGTAAGTGGTGCTATTACCGACCAACAATATGTAATGACGCATACCAATAACCTGGCCCTGATGCTGAATGAGTTGCTGGCCAACCTGATGCAGGCACAAAGTGAATCGAAGAAACAGGGTGGATCGGGGAGTTGTGCTATGCCGGGAGGTAAGAAGCCGGGCAAAAGCCCATCGCAGCAGCTTTCTGATATTATTACCGAGCAAAACCAGATGGCCGAAGGAATGCAGAAAATGCCAGGCAAACAAAAAGGTAATAAGCCCGGTGATGCTAAAGACGGCGACAGCCAGGGAAAGAAAGATGGTCAGGGGCAACAAGGCGGACAGGGACAAGGCCAAAAACAAAGCCAGGGCGAAAATGGTGAATATGGCGATGCCGAACAATTGGCGCGCCTTGCTGAACAGCAAGCCTCTATACGCAGGAAAATACAGGAACTCACCAGCCTGCTGAATAGCAAGGGACTGGGGGGAAGTAAAGAACTTAGGGAAGCTGAACAGAAAATGGATAAGAACGAGACCGACCTCGTAAACCGCAGGCTTAGCCCCGACCTGATGATGCGTCAGAAAGAAATTACCTCAAGATTACTGGAGGCTGAGAAATCGCTGTGCCAGCAAGAGCAGGATGATAAGCGCGCATCTAATTCAGCACAGGAATTAAGCAGGCCTGTTCCGGCTGAATTGCAGAAATATATTAAGGACCAAAAAGAATTATTAGAATTGTATAAAACCGTTCCACCCCAATTAAAGCCCTACTATAAGGACATGGTGGAAAATTACTTTCATATTATAGGTACTAAGTAGATGATTGTATAGGCTAGTGTTGCAAAGGAAATTACGCATTAATATTTCCATACTACAATTAAGGTTAGAAGTTTATTGTAGAATCAGGCACGATTATTGTATATAAGTTAGTGTTATAGCCTTATTGGAGAATTTTATTTTGAAAATTGAAATTCCAAACAATAATGCTTAACTTTATTTAGTATTTTTCTAACATAAACTTAAAACAGTGGCCTATGTTTTTCACACGTACACACACTACCCTGTTTCCCTTGCCTAAAGACGAGTTGATCGACCGCTTGATAGGCAAGCATGTATCTATCCACAACATTGACTTTGAAATCTTTGAAGAGGATGGCTTGCTAAAGGTAATACCTCATGCCGAGCAGGTTGAAGAGATTAAAACTTTGCCAATAGCCAAGCTTAACCTGATAGCTGAAGGAAAGAACACAAAAGTAGTAGCTACTTTCAAAATGCGCCGTCTCGATGCAGGTGGTCCATTCCTAATAGTTATCTTTTGTGCCTTCCTGTTTATCACATCCATCACTTTGTTGTTTGTGGACCGCGCGGCTCAATTGATTTCTTATTCCATGTTAGGGGCAGGCAGTCTTATTTTGGCATTGTTCTCTTACCGCTTGCAGACAGGATATTTCGATTATATCCGTAAGATAAGGGGCTACATCAAATCGAGGGTAACCCCACAGACTACAAGTACCAAGCGTGCAGAGGCTGTAATGGCCTAATATCAAAGAAGGATTACGGGTCTGTACCCCCCGCTTCATTGATAACCTATAATCTGTACTAGTACAGAAGGTGAAAAACACCCTCTTTAGAATCATTTGCCTTTCTCCCTCCTAATAGCCGCTACCAGCCATTTACACCTTAAGATTTGCAGGATATTCACCTGTTAGCTCTTTATTATGATCATGTCGCCCTCATCGAAACCTGTAGCTATCACTTTAGCCTTATTGAAAAAGGATTTTGCAAAGGCTTCAGATTGGCAATATTCATCCAGTTTTTCCACAATAATATCTGTTACTGCATCCCATTCCAGGTCGCTAAACTCATCTTCAGGTAAATCAAGATAAGCCTCCTCGGGCATAAAATCATATACCGGGCCGTCCTCTGTCATATCAATCGGGCATGCCCAGTCGCCATTTTCTTCATTATAATTACCAGAGCCAATAAGGTAAAGGGTATAGCCCGATTCGTCTTCAAACAGGCCAAAGAAATAAGCTTCTATATTATCTGCAGGATTAGATGTAGCCACAATACCACCTATCCACTCATTAAACAAAGCATCAAATGCCATAAAAACTGTTGTTAGATTTCGAGCTGCAAAATACAGTTTTTAGGGGGATAATCGTGTTTTCAATGTTATGGGCTAATTGAATTTATGTTTATTAAGAATTGCCTTTTTGAATTGAACTATGATTTCAAATAGTCAAACAATTTCACCTGCATCCCTAACCACATACCTTACCCTCCCCCCCTACTTTACCTGTATATAATACACAAAGCACTGTTTTACCTGGTATTCATCCCACCATTTAGAGGGGGGTATACCTTCTGAGGTGAGTGCGCAATAGGAACTGCTGCCAGGTTTGTCCTTTAAGGCAAATGGCAGGCTATAGGCAAAGATGGCTTGTCTTTCCGCCCCAATGGCTAGCTTGTGGCCAGAGAGCACAAAGCGCATACTAAAATTAACACCATTCTCCACCGTTTTTATGTAGTCGCTGGAATGGAAACGGGGATAGAAAATAGACATTAATGACGAGTCGGGCTGGCCGTGTGATAATAGCTTAAAATGAAATGTATCTGATGTGGCCTGAAAGAGCATTGGCGGCAGGTTCTTGAACATATTTATTGTTTTCTTTGGCTTACCTTCCAGAATCTCTTCATACGTAATGACTATCTGTTTACCTTTCAGATGCTCCCCTATCAGGTCTACCTGATATTGTTCTATACCCTGAAACAACAATATGTCCTTTAGTTCGGTATTGGTACTACCCCACTGTTCTTTTACCAAAATACTGTCCTGGGCATAGCACTGATTGCCCATTGTTGAGACCATTAAAAACCCGGCAAAATAGAGCCCGCATATTGTTATCCTGCATCTAAAGCACATTAACAATATAAGTGCAAGTTGATTTCTCGCTTCGATTTTTGTTGGCGCAATGCCATAATTGTTCTTAATTATCATGTTAGTAGATTTTGTACAAAACTAACCTTAGCAGGTGAGGCCGGCAGGTGTGAAATGTAAATAAACCTTAAATAACGTTAACGTAGACGAGGCAAATGAATATGCAAATTGGATTATCTTTGGTATATTGAATCGAATTTGTTGACAATATGAAATTCAATTTAGTCCCATATTTTCCCAAAACAGAGTTCAAAAATCGCCATTCAGCAAATCAGTTTGGTAGCAATTGGAGTATTAATAATTTTGTAAAAAAAACTCTATGAAACAAAGTAAAACTATTGCTTTCTCCTCCGTTCTATTAAGCGCGGCGATACTAATTACCTCATTGGCCACTTCCTTCAGCACCGATGCACAATCACCCAATTGCCAATGGGGAAAACCCATTGATAATGGCAGTCCGGCTGGGAAATCGATAGCCCTGCATAATTTCGGGAATGAATATATAACCGGCGTGTTCCGGACACCCTACATTGTATTTGGCCGAGATACCCTATTTAATCATGGCACTGGCAAACTCGATTATTATCTGGCTAAATACGACCATTTGGGCAATTTGATATGGGCTAAAAGTGCCGGTGGCAACCAGGACGAATACACCAATGGCATTGCCATAGACCCAACTGGCAATATATATGTGGGAGGCAATTATAATACTTCAAAATTGGTATTGGGAAACGACACAATGGATTACCCAGGTAATTCCTTTTTGGTGAAATATGACTCGAGTGGCAATATGTTATGGGCAAGAACTTCAAAAGGAGAAGATATGCTTACCGGTGGAATAGCAACAGACAATGAAGGTAATGTATATATGACTGGCCAATACTTTACTGCCTACGTTATTTTTGGGAGGGATACCTTGTTTGATGGTTTTAACAGGGTATATAATATGTTTATTACTAAGTATAACCCCGATGGCAATGTGGTATGGGCTAAAAGCAATAAAAATATTGGTGCTAGTGTAGCACCTACAAATATCAAAAGTTCTCCAGATGGCCACATCTATATTATCGGAAATTTTGACGGCGAAATTGTAATTTTTGACAATGACACCCTAAAAAAAGACATTATAATAGACCGGTTTGTTTTTCTACTGAAACTTGACAAGGATGGTAACGTAAACTGGAAC
>CAIWHI010000817.1 GCA_903912435.1 uncultured Bacteroidota bacterium
GCTGTAAAGCAGTAGGTACTCTGTGGCCGGATGATGTAGGGTGACCTCATACAGGTGGCCCTCATCTTTCATATTTACCTTAAAATCGGCATTGTCATAACTTGTACTACCCAGGCCATAATAGAGCCACCAGGTACCCCATTGGTTAAGGGTGATTATTAAGGTACTATCATTAGTCACATTTACATGGGCACCATCATTGGGGCTTTGTAGGTAAAATGCTTCTACATCATAAACGAGGTTGGTTAATTTGGTAGGCATGGTGGCATTATACATCATCCTGAACTCACCATCATCTCTTGTGCCCACCATTTGCACCCCATCAAGACATTCGGGTAGGCTTAAGAGGAGTACCTTTTTCGTAGGGTCATTGGGGAATGTCTGCACCAGATTGTTGACAATGTGGGCAGATTGCTTCCAATAGGAATTCACCTTATGGGTAAACCTTGCATTGAGTAATAAATAGATACCAATTATAGAATAACAGACAATTGAGCTTTGTATTTGCCACAACCACAAAACCAGAAAGAAATACACAAACCCATCAGCCATATAAGTATAGCGGTCGTAGATAACAAAACCTGTGGGCGGGAACCACAGGGGCATAATTAAACCAACACAAAGTGTTGTCCAGACAAAAAGTAGCACCGTGGCTTTGGAAATATTTTTCAATCTCCTGAATCCTAATTTTAAACCAATTATAACGGCTACTAAGCCCAAGTACATGATTATCAATCCTGTGTGTGATTCACAAAAATCATAAACTCTTGCACGGATAGGTGCTGGAAAATACCTGCCAAGGAAAACCAGATGAAAGATATACTTGAGTGGTTTTGAGAAATTGGCCACATTCTGATCGAGGGAGATTGCACCTATATGTGCTACTGTTTGGTGGTAAATTAGGTGCAATAATGCCAAATGAACCAAAAATAGCAATACCTGTGGGAATAAGAACTTAGTTAGAATTCCTCCAAATATCTCTTTCCTTGCACCTAGTACACCTTTGTAATATAGCCCCAGGGTCAATACAAATAAGGGTGTGAGGTAAAACACTTCTAAGGAATAGGTGGATAAAAAGAAGATAATACCAGCTAAAAGGGCAAATCTATTATTCCCAGTTTCAAGGAAGCGTTGGGTACAAATTAATATGAGTACAATAAATAGCAAACCCAATAAATAATGAAAAGAGGGCTCCCAAACCACTACTTCTGAAATATGTGGGCAAACACAAAACAGAAGCGCGCCTAGAAAAGATACTATTGGAGCGCCTTCGATGGCAGAATTGATAAACAAACGCCTGAAAAAAACAAATAGCAAGCATGCATTCAAAGCCTGTAAAGTGATATACAAAAGGTGCCAAAGCCAGGCGCTAGAGCCAAAAAACTGATAGAATACCCAGGTAATCATCTGAGTAAGCTGGTACATGCTCGGTATTCCTGAGCCTTTTCGGTTGATATAATCTACAAAGCTTACTGAATTTAGAAAATTGACCCAACCTGGAAAATCGCCTACCCTACCCGCCTCTGCAGCCGGCAGATAAAGTACAAAAACTGTAGCCCACAATACCCCAAATACCCATATGGCATTGCCTCTCAGCAATTTTTCAACTCGTGAAGTAAAAGTGTAAGCTATTGATTTATTCACCGGGTATTGGTCTAATGAAATTGATAATCAGGTTTTAAAAGTACGCTTATTTATTTATGGGGTAAATATTGAGTGGCGCCACTTATTGTTGCAATACACCATTTACAATATCAAGCCATTTTTGTCTGCCTTTTAGATTCCAATGGGTATCTCCCGACAAGTACAATACCTCATCCGATTTTTTGAAGGCATCATAAACATTAATGACCTTCATTCGTAATCTGGGATGGTTTTGTATCATGGGTATTAGGTTATTATAGCCATCCGGCTGCATAATGGTGGCCGAATTAGGTATCAAAGAAATGTAAACTTCTTTAAAACCAGTTTTCTTATAATGGTCGTATAGTTCATTCAGGTTATAAACCAACTTTTCAATATCCTCATGCTCAAGTGCCACATAACTACTACCAACATCTGTTTTACTTACTGTCTCCTTTAAAAACAGAAACTGACGGTCGTTGGATATAACTACATCGCCCGATGCCCTGTTAAAAACATAATAATTGATCACCGCCTTACTTTGGAATAGTGGCACAATTGCCTGATAATTAAAAAGGTTGCACTGAAGGTTTTGATTGATGTACCGGTTGAAAAAATCATCAAGCCCGATTTTAAGAACAAATGATGCTGAATAGGCCGTACTGAAATTTTCGACTGACATTAGTTCATTAACTCCGGCAATTTTCTTTTTCTGTATTACACTATCACAAACCTCATCAAGCATTTTTAAGGTGCTGAAATAATCCCTTACAAACCGCTCTGACAGCTCAATGATAAAGACATTGTTTTTGGTTGTATCAAGGTGGTAATTCAATCCATGGTTGCGGTCTATATAATGTAAACCGGTGAGCCCGGCAAACATAGTATCGTGCATATGCCATGTATAGCTATCTCCATCCAGGTACAATTCTATTTGGTTTTTGGCAGGAATAGAAGGTTTTTTAGTGTGTGTATTGTCTTTACCCGGATTGAACTTTTTCATAAAATCGAGATAGGACATACTTACCAGGTCTCCGTGATTGCAGCGGTAGGTGCCCCACCATTTATCCACATCACGCAAATCACAATAGTATTGCATAGCCTGCCGTGAAGTGGACAGCCATAGAATCAGGAGCCCAAACAGTATTAAAAAATCACGTACCAGCTTCTTTATCATAATTTTAAATTACCTCACCTTCATTAATTGTTTATTCACCAATTCCAACCACTTTTGTTCCCCCTTATAGTTCCAATGTGTATCCCCATGACAAAAGTAATCCTCCCCAGGTTGATTGAGTTCATTATAAATATCCAGAATCTTTACCCTTAAATAAGGGTTATTTTGAATTCTCGGGATTAACTGATTATACCCACTTGGTTGAACTATAGAAGGTGTACTAGGAATGATTGAAAAATACACCTCATTAAACCCCGCTTTCCTATAATAATTGTATAGAAAATTCAGATTTTTTACCACCTCATTAATAGTTTGCATAGCTATTGGGGTGTAAGCCCCAGAAGAAGAATTCAAAGAAACACTACCCTTATCGAATAAATAGTTACGGTCTTCTGAAATTACCACATCGCCAGATGCCCTGTTGAATAGATAATAATTGAAAGTTGCTTTCACCTTAAACATTATAGATAGAAAATTGTAGTTGAACAGATTGTACTCCAAATTTTGATTGATACGTGGATTGAACAGGCTGCCAATTCCAGTAAATGAACCATGCCTGCTACTTAATACTTCTAGATTATTATTTTTTGCACCCATCACTTCCTTCCCTTCTTTATTGGTGGTAAACTCATCCTTCATTTTTACCGATGAGAAATATTCCAGCAGCATTCTTTCAGCTACCTCTATTACCAGTATGTTTGTTTTCGATGTATCCAGCCTATATCTCCCTCCCTGGTACCGGTTGGTAAAATGATATGCGGCAATGTTTGCAAAATCAGAATCACGGAGTGGCCATGAATAGCTATCACCAAAAAGGTAAAGAACCGCTTTTTCATCACCGTTTCTTTTGGAATAACTCTTATGAGTGGCCTCCCAGGTTGTATTATATTGGGCTACAAAGTCAAGATAAGCCATGCCTACCAGGTTGCCATGTTTACAGTTATTGCTATTCCACCATGCATCACCACGCCTGTAGTAATGCAGGTATTCCATTGTAGTAGTGGATGTAGAAACCCATAAGGCTACCAAACCGAAAATAATTAGAAATATGACGATTGCCTTTTTGAGCATTCTTAAAACTGGAAATAGATAAATTGATTCTCAATAAATACCCCAAAGAAATAACAGATTGGCACCATACAGGCTACATAGATATAAAACATACGGTCGCTTGTGATAGAATGCTTTGGAAGGAACTTTTCGCGCCATAGCATTATCGCTAAAAGCACTACAGAGAATACCAACTCTATCCTATTGATTCCCACATAGTTAGACCCACAGGTAAAATGTAAAATTTTGCTGATATAGTCTAGAGCAAATGCGACATTTGGTGATCTAAAGAATATCCACAAAAAGGTGACAATTATAAAATTGGCCACAATCCAAAGCGTCCTCACAATTGCTGGTCGGGTATCTGATTTCTTATCAACAATACCAGGAAGGAAAATAACCATTAAACCATGCAATACGCCCCAAAAAACAAAAGTCCAGTTGGCACCGTGCCACAATCCACTTAACAGGAATACTATAAACACATTCAGCTTACGCCTTAGTTCACCCTTGCGATTACCGCCCAGGGGTATGTAGAGATAATCTCTGAACCAAGATGATAAGGAAATATGCCACCGACTCCAAAAGGTGGTGATATTGGGCGACAAATAAGGTTGGTTAAAGTTCTCCATCAAACCGATATTCATCACTTTAGCTGCACCGAGGGCAATATCAGAATAACCTGAAAAATCACAATAAATCTGGAATGAATAAAATATTGCCCCTATAAACAATGCCAGTGAAGAGCTCTCATTGCTATGCACAAATGTTCGTTCTACCACCATGGCCAGCCTATCGGCGATAACCGCTTTTTTGAAAAAGCCCCAAAGCATCCTTGCTAGTCCTTCCTTTACATTGTCCCAATTATATGGCCTGAATTCCTTTAGCTGTGGTATTACATTTTGAGGTCTTTCTATGGGACCAGCTACTAATTGTGGATAGAACATTACATACAGGGCATAGGTGCTAAAATTGCGCTCGGCAGCCTGTCGTTTCCTATACACCTCAATAGTATAACTCATTGCCTGAAATGTATGGAAAGAAAGACCTATTGGCAGAGCCATTTTAAGAATGGGAAGCGAATACTGCTTACCCATAAAATGGAAGGCAGTCTGGATATTATCTATAAAAAAATTATAGTACTTAAAAACAGACAGTACGCCTATATTGGCTATTAGGCTGGTTATCAACCAAAACCTTCGTCTAGTTCCCTCACTCTTTTCAATTTGAATGCCTGCAAAATAATCTACTACTATAGTCCCTCCTAATATCAGGATATACTCTGGTA
>CAIWHI010000818.1 GCA_903912435.1 uncultured Bacteroidota bacterium
ATCATCACACTTGCTCCATGGTTCTGCCAATTGCATTGGTGGTCAAACCCAGCTAATCAAACTAAGGTTTGGTTATAATGCGGATGACATGAAAAACAATCCCTGGACGGGTTTTATCAAATTCGCACTGGGGGAAAATGTGAAGCAAAGCAATTGGGGCGACCAGCAAACTGTGCGCTATCCGCAATCGCGTATGGGTGTGGAACAAACTATTTGTGATGCCTTTACCAGGGCCAAGGCTTACCAGGCGCAATTGAAAATCTATAATAGCCTGTCTACCAAGCAAAAAGCAATGACTACCCCACCCCGCAGAGACCTAGAACTGGATGCCCTGGTTGAAATACTAGAAAGCAAGCGATTTATCACCTGCCACAGCTATGTGCAGAGCGAAATAAATATGCTTATGGGACTGGCGGATAGTTTTGGTTTTAGGGTAAATACATTCACTCATATTCTCGAAGGCTATAAGGTAGCCGATAAAATGAAGGCACATGGCGCCAATGCAAGTACGTTTTCTGACTGGTGGGCCTACAAAATGGAGGTAAGTGATGCCATACCCTACAATTCGGCCCTCATGACCAAAATGGGTATCAACACAGCCGTAAACAGCGATGATGCAGAAATGGCCAGGCGACTAAATCAGGAAGCGGCAAAATCAATAAAATATGGTGGCCTCAATAAATGGCAGGCATGGTCGTTGTGCACCATCAACCCCGCCAAAATGCTCCATATTGATGACCGCACCGGAAGCATCAAAGTAGGCAAAGAGGCCGATATTGTCATTTGGAATGCAATGCCATTGAGTATTTATGCCCACCCCTTATACTCTTTCGTGGATGGGATTTGTTTTTATGACGAAGTTACAGATACTCGCAAGCAAGATTTCATAAAAATGGAAAAGCAACGCCTGCGCAAAAAGATGCTTGAAGCAGCAGGCAATGGCGAAACCACCATAAAACCCAAGCCCGAACTGATGGAGGAATATGACTGTGAAGTAGGAAAATAATCAGGCAGTGACAAAATTTATTTCAATACCAACAAAACGATTTCATGAGTACTATCAAAATATATTTATTAAGCCTCCTTTCCTTGGTTGCCCTTACATGCGAGGCCCAGATACCCTATAGGGCTCCCAAACAAGATTCAGCCATATTAATTTACGGGGCGAAATTGCATACCGGCACCTGGCAGGTTATTGAAACCGGTATAGTAGAATTTAAAAATGGCAAAATCACCTTTATTGGCACCGCTGTTGATGTGGGTGAAAGGGTACATCAAGATAAATTAATCAATGCCACAGGCAAGCATGTTTACCCCGGACTGATTGCGATGAACACATTGCTTGGGCTGGTGGACGTAGAAGCAGTAAGGGCTACGTCTGATTATGGCGACGTAGGCCAATACAATCCTGACCTCAGGAGCATAATAGCCTATAACGCAGACTCTAAAGTTATACCTACTGTTAGGTCGAATGGGGTTGTATTGGCACAGGTCGTTCCTCAAGGTGGGGTAATTTCGGGCGAAAGTAGTGTGGTGAACCTTGATGCTTGGAATTGGGAGGATGCAGCCTATAAAACCGATGAGGGCATACACCTCAACTGGCCCTCCTATTTCAGTAGGTTTAATGATGAGCCAAATTCAAGCGCAGCAAATGACAAGTACGACCAACAAGTAGAAAACATCAGGCAATATTTCGCGCAGGCTAAAGCCTATTCCCAAACTGCTAACCCTGCCCAGGTTAACCTTCGTTTCGAAGCAATGAAGGGTTTATTTAATGGCACAAAAAGCCTCTATATAAGGGCTAATTTTGTAAAAGAAATAATGGGTGCCATATTATTTGCACGTCAATTTGGTGTCAAATTGATTATCGTAGGTGGTATTGAATCTATGAAGTGTATTGACCTGATTAAACAAAACAATATCCCAATAGTACTGCATCGCACCCAGGCATTGCCGATTACTAAGGATGATGAGGTGCACCAGGTCTATACCCTACCTTCCAAACTACAAAAGGAAGGAGTACTATTTAGCATTAGTGAAGGTGGCTTTTGGCAACAAAGGAACCTCCCCTTCGAAGCCGGACAAGCGGCTGCATTTGGTTTAACACAGGAGGAAGCATTGGCAACCATTACTATAAACCCAGCCCGTATAATGGGTATTGATAAAACCACAGGTTCGCTGGAAGTTGGCAAAGATGCCAATCTTGTTATCTGTGATGGTGATATCCTTGATATGCAATCTAACCACATTTGCATGGAGTTTATCCAGGGCAGGCAGGTAGACTTATACAATAGTCAGGAACAACTTTACGACACCTACCGTAAAAAATATGGTGTAAAGTGATTTACGAATAACAATATTGGCATTTAAAGACTACCATTAAAACTTTCAAAACAAAAACACTAAAACTAATAGTATATGAGACACCTAATTTTCTTTATGCACACTTCCCTTGATGGTTTTGTAGCAGGGCCTAACGGAGAAATGAATTGGATAAAGGTAGACGAGGAAATGTTTGACTTTGTAGGCACTATGACCGAAAAAGCCGATGCTGCACTTTATGGCCGTGTAACCTATGAAATGATGCAAGGCTATTGGCCTACGGCTGGTGACCAGCCAAACGCATCAAGGCACGACAAAGAACATTCGGCCTGGTACAAAAGGGTTTCAAAAATTGTCTTATCAACAACTATGAACACTAATGGCCTTGAAAATACCACGGTTATTAGCGACAACCTTGTAGAAAACATCAATAAAATCAAGAACCAGAAAGGATCAAATATTTTAATCTTCGGCAGTCCACGTGCATCACATTCATTATTAAGAGAAGGGTTGATCAATGAGTTTTGGTTATTTGTCAACCCTATATTATTGGGTCAGGGGATGCCACTGTTTAACGATGTGCAGGAAATGACTAAGCTTAAATTGATAGAATCGATAATATTTTCTAATGGGGTTATTGCTCTTCACTACGAAACATTGCGAAACCATGTGAGTTGACAATACCAAATAATCATACACCAATCAATAAAATTGTGGAAGGATTGCCAGGTGCTAAATAAAAAAATGAGGTAATTTGCACCCATAATGAGTGTAAAAGTTAAGATTATCAATGACCCTGTTTATGGTTTTATCAGGTTTCCTGAGCCCGAACTAATGCAGGTTATTGACCATCCATGGTTTCAGAGATTAAGGAATATTAAGCAAATGGGATTGGCACATATGGTCTACCCTGGAGCTGTACATACACGTTTTGCCCACTCCCTGGGTGCTTGCCACCTTATGGGTAAGGCTTTAGATGAATTAAAGGCCAAAAACATCAGCCCTGATAGGGACGAATATTTGGCAGCCAGGCTTGCAGCCCTATTGCACGATATTGGCCATGGTCCATTTTCTCATTCTTTGGAATATACCCTCACAGGCATCTCCCACGAGAAAATATCGAGGCTTATTATGCAAAGGCTGGACACCGATTTTAGTGGACTTTTACAAAAAGCCATACAGGTATTCGACCACTCCTACCCATCCCGATACCTGCACCAGTTGGTATCCAGTCAAATGGATGTTGACCGTATGGACTACCTCAACAGGGATAGTTTCTATACCGGTGTCTCGGAAGGGGTAATAGGTTACGACCGTATCTTACAGATGCTTACTGTTCGGAATAACGAACTTCTTGTAGAAGAAAAAGGTGTTTATTCAGTAGAGAAATTCATTATTGCACGCAGGCTTATGTATTGGCAGGTCTACCTGCACAAGACTGTATTAGGCGCTGAAACTTTGCTCATCAATATTTTCAAAAGGGCTAAGGAATTAACCGCCTCAGGAACCCAACTTTTTGCCACCCCTGCCTTAAACCATTTTTTGAGCCGTAGTCTAACAGAAACGGATTTCAAAAATAATCCCGTACACCTGGAACAATTTTGCCTGCTCGATGATAATGATGTGATGGCATCTATTAAAGTTTGGCAAACCCATGAAGACAAAGTGCTTTCAAAGCTCTGTAAAATGATTATCCTTCGTAATCTCTACAAAGTGATTTTTAGTTCTGGAAGCCTGGATACGATATTGGAAGAGAAACAAGAACAACTAATAAAAACAGGAGAGTGGACTCAAGAGGAGCTTAAGTATTTTGTCTTCACAGGCATTACTTCAAACAGCACCTACAACATTAATGATGAACTGATAAAAATTGAAACCAAAAAC
>CAIWHI010000819.1 GCA_903912435.1 uncultured Bacteroidota bacterium
GATTTAGATGCTGTAGTACCCTATAATTGCGGTAATCCAATAAGTGGTCTTGTGCCGGTAAATCTATGTGGTTTGGGCGCATTAGAACCAGTTTATACTGCAAATGGTATCCACCATATGAGTCATGTGTTTGTAGGTGATAATCATGTACCCTGGGATGCTGATACGGCCAAGTTCAATACAGTGGATTCTTTGGTTAAAATCTTTTTGTATAATTTGGTTTGTGTAAATAACACAGGTATTGATGAGCAAGCTGTGATAAATTATGTTAAATTGTATCCTAACCCTGCTTCTACCTATATTAATGTTGAGGCCTCACAAACAATAAGTACAGTAACCATATGTGATGCCACTGGCCGCATAGTGAGGGAAGTGGCTAATGTGGACCACGAAAATTATGAACTCAATACTGCCTATTTGGCATCAGGAGTTTATTTTGTCCGCGTAAGGTTTAGTGATGAAAATTATACACCTCTTGTAAAGAGGATTGTCATTGAATAATAAATAGTTCAAATATTGATGATAAAAATAATGCCTCCAAATTGGAGGCATTATTTTTATAGTTCATTTAGTATTCTGGGCTTATTACATTTGCACTTATAGTAAATTTCACATGAGGGACAAAAGAAGGGTTTTATGGTTATTGATTACCATTGTATTTGCAATTATAGTTACCTCTGTTACGCTGGGTGATATAGTTTTTAATCCTACTCATACTGTAGTTAATTTATCTGGCGATGGTGCCAAAAATATATACACCTATCTGTATCAGATAATGTATGGACATGGCTTTTGGTTTAATGGCATGAATTTCCCCTTTGGTCATCACCTGGTATATGTAGATAGTATGCCCATATTATCATTGCCTCTTAGCTATATGAAAAGGATTTCACCTGAACTAGCTCTCTGGATTATGTGGTGGACCCTGGCTATAGCATTTGTGCTTTCTATAGTTTATTGCTATAAAATATTAACTCATTTCGGTGTAGCCCCATTTATTGCTATGATGTTTGCGGGGTTAATTGGTATATCTTCTCCGGTATTATTCAGGTCACTTGGACATTATGGGTTGACATTCAGTGCTGTATTACCAATGATTATTTACTGGACAATAAGCTTTCACGAAACTGGATATAAGAGGTATCCAATATATATTTACCTGTTAGGTTTTATTGGTGCCTTTATGCATCCCTATTTTTTGGCTATGATAATGGTATGGTCGGGATTTTACATTTTGGCCTATCTAAATTTTGAGCGTACTCAGTTTTTACATAAGATCAAAAGGCTGATGCCATTAGTAGTAAGTATCATCTTTCTTGCTGTAAGTTTTATCCTTGTTTTAAAATCGACTAAGACTGATGATGATACTGCTAAAATGCCTTATGGTCTATTGTCCTATTGCACCACAGGTGGGAATATTTTAAGTTCTGCATATTCACCCATATGGAAATTAGTAAGCAGTATTTCGGGTTATAAACCTAGTCAGATTGATGAGGGGTATACCTATTTGGGGCTAATACCCATTTTATTTATTTTATTGTCTATAGTATATCTATTAAGAAGCAGGTTCAAAAAATACCAGAAACTTAATAACCCTACACAAAATGCTTTCCCGGGTATTTGGTTATTTGTGGCTTTCTGTTCATTGTTATTAGCCATGGGGGTGCCTTTTGTGTGGGGATGTGAATGGGTTTTGAATTTGGTTCCCATCTTCAAGCAATTTAGGTCATTGGGAAGGTTTAGCTGGATGTTTTATTATATAATGACTATATATAGTGTGATAGTTATTCATGCCTGGTACAGAAACTTACTTAAGGAGAATATGAAATTGAAAGCCACATTATTAATGCTATTTGCATTTGGTGTTTGGGCATTTGAAGCCAGTGGGTATATGAAAAATGAAAGATATAGGGTGGCTGACAGCCGGGGTAATTTTGAGATATTATTGGCACCTAAAGATAATGGCTGGGCAGCTTTTCTGAAGGATCGTAAATATGATCTATCGGCATTTCAGGCTATTTTATCCTTAAAGTTTACCAATATTGGTACCGATAAGTTGTGGCTTGATGGCGACGGTGATATGATGGCAATAGCATTTGCCGCCAGCGTTCAGTTACATTTGCCTATTATTGATGCATATATTTCGCGCTCTTCATGGTCGATAGCTGAAAAGCAGGTGAAAATTGCTGCAGGCCCCTATTCTAAAAAAGAAATGCTGCAATACTTAAGCTTTCCCAAACCATTTTTATTGATTTGCCATGGTGCTGCAGACCTTGACCCAGACCAGGCTTACCTACTTGCATGTTCAGATTCGATAGGGCAATTTAGTGGGGCAACTGTTTACGCATGTTATCCTGATAGAATAAGGCAAAACGATAGCTTACATGTGAAAAGGATAAGGGATATTGTTCCACTTATTAAGGAGGCTGATACCGTTTTGGGTAGTGGTACGATTTATGTAAATCATTTTGATAACACAAAGTCAAAGGAGATTTTTTTTGGAAAGGGAGCAATGCCTCAAATTTTGAAACATGATACCGACCTGGTAACTATACCGGTGAGCCCGAAATATAATAACCAGTTGTATGAGTTTTCATGTTGGTTTTTATTAGGAGATGAAAATTATAGAAGTCCTTATTTCAAATTGCATATGCAGGATGCCAAAGGCAATGATATATATAGCACTGATGTATTAACCAAGCAAAGCACAGATAATAGGGGAATGTGGTTCAGGGCCTTTCTCTATATTACGGTGCCAGGAAATTGCACCAATATAAGGTGTACATTATATAACGACCCTGACAATGCCTATAAAGTGATGGATGAGTTGATGCTGCGTGTAGCATCAGATACTATAGTATCCCAAAGTGAAAATGGGCAGGTATTGATCAATAATCACCTGGTCAAAATACAGTAGGTTTGAAGGTTTGGTGAATCTGATAAGATCAGAAACCGTCTTAGGTTATCTAAAAGTGTTTATATTTGGCGCTACATTTTTCCTATAATGCGTTATTATATCGGTACCCTGATAATTTTTGCAATTCTAATGCTGAATTTTGGCCTTTATGGTCAGGATGTTAATCCTTTGAATGGTTTTGGGATAGAAGCAAATGTATTTCAGGGTAAAGTGGTAAAACATACCAAAAAATTCGAATTGCCTATTCCTGAATCCTCAAATGGCCTTGATTTGAATTTGCAATGGAAAACCTATGGCAAACGAGAATGGCACCAAAGACGAAGGTATCCAATATTGGGCCTGGGGTTCACTTATACCAATTATGGCGATGATTCCATTTATGGGCGTTGTTTTAGCTTATACCCTAATATTACCATTCCCTTATTAACCCTAGGAAAGCTTGAATGGACATTGAGGATAGGTGATGGCATTGGCTATGTTACCCGCAGGTATTCACGTGTCAATCCGTTTGATACGATCAATAATGCAATAAGTAGCCATATCAATGATTATGGTTCATTTATGATGGATTTCAGGTATCATGTCAACAGGCACTGGGAGGTGCAGGCAGGGGTGAATTTCTCTCATATTTCTGATGCTTCATACCATCAGCCCAACCTGGGGATCAACCTTCTGGGTGAGCACATTGGTATAAAATATTTTCCAGTATCGGCTAATCCCACCAGAATACACAGAGCTTTAACCCCCTTAAAAAATCGTTATTTATTTGAGGGGAGGTTAACCATGGCCTTTAATGGGGCAAATGCTCCTTTAGGACCACTATATCCTATATATTTTGCGAGTGGGCAGGTAAGCAAAAGATGGATTAGCAAAAACAAGGTTTTTGCAGGATTGGATTATTCTTATCATACTAATATTGAGTCCTTTTTACGACAGGAGGCTTTTGTGCCTGTGGGTCAGGAATACGCAAATTCATACAAAACTGCGGTTTTTGCCGGAAATGAGTTTTTATTGGGAAGGGTAGGGGTAATACTACAGGTAGGTTATTATTTGCACCAGGCCTACCAGACGCAGGGTAAAATTTATCAGAAACTTGGAGGCAATTTATACCTGGTTCAAAAGGAAAAAGGCCCCATAAAAGAATTGTTTCTATGTGGCTTTCTGAAGACTCACCTCTCGGTAGCCGAACTAGCCGAATTTGGTTTTGGTATGGGATTTTAGGAGTCTGTAACTAATGTTGAATAGGTAGGTAAATTGCTGATTATCATTGTGCATACACCCTAAACAAACGACCATTATCTCCGCATATCAATAGGTCGCCGGTAAATGGGCAAGGAGATATGCAGCGGATACTACTGGTGGTAAACCTATCAAACTCCGACCAATGATCTCCGCCATCCCTGGTATAGATAACTTTTCCATCATCTCCAGCAGCCCATCCTTCTCTAGGGTTGATAAAATAAATTGTTCTTAGTGAGTAGTGGGGATGGGTAATATCATTGCCATTTCTAAGGCATTGCCAATGGTTGCCTGCATCGGTTGACCTATAAATGCCACCATTGGAACCACAAACCCATATATCATCATTTAGGACGGCCATAGCGGTATAGTTGTCACCTGAAACATCGAGGTATTGCCAGGTATTGCCGCGGTTGGTGGTTTTCATTATGGTGCCATACCCTAAAACAAAGCCTGTATTTTGGCTGGTAAAATAGATATTGTTTAAGCCGAATTGGTAAGTTTGGTCGTCTATCTTTTTGAAGGTGGCATTTAATCTTGTTATGGTACTTTGTCTCATCAATACACTGCTTATAAAAATACCTGTATCGGGAGTAACGAAAGTACCTCCGAAATATTCCAGCCAGTTGCCAAGAAATTTGTATTGCCAGGTAAGGCCACTGTCTTTTGATATCAGCACACTACCATTAAAGCCACTAAGGTATAAGGTGCCATTGTCGGCAATTGACATGCCATA
>CAIWHI010000820.1 GCA_903912435.1 uncultured Bacteroidota bacterium
GGAACCAGAACATAACCCTGTAAATACTACCATACTATCAGCACCAATCAGGAAGGTAGTTGTATGCGTTACACCACCTATTTGATAACTAATTGTATCTAGCTGGCTGGGGTGTATACCAAATAATGTATCAGTTCCATCACAATACCCACATTTAGTAGGATTAGATTTGGATATAGCTCGGAACGTGAAAGCAGGGTTCCTTAATGTATCAGGTCCGGCAGGTGTAGTAAGGCAGAAGCCAGATTTCACAATAATATTGCTGTAAATTCCTGCCAGCAACCCTGTTAGGGTATCCGTCCCCGCTCCCGTGACTATAAATCCAACCGGAGGTTGTAGCACACCATTTAAATTATAAAACACAGTATCAATATCACCTACAAATAATGAATGCAAGACCATAGTACCATTTGCAGCCCCACAATAGGTAGGGTTGGTGTAGGTTACCGGTGATGTAATCCTTGGCGTATCTATGTGAATAGTATCATCCATATGGCATAATGAGCCGAATACTGTAAAGATGGTAAGGTGGTATGTGCCCGGTGAAAGACTGTCAATAAATGATGTAGTATCAGTAAATGTTTGTATAGTATCACCTATTGCATCGGAGACCTTTACTGTCCATGGCTTACCATAACCTCCCGGTATAATCATAATCGCTGATTTTTGGGTACAGGTAGCTCTGGAGATAATAGAATCTCTTACCGATGGCACAGGGTATATAGTAACAGTAAATGCCTTTGTAGTCTTTCCACTTAATGGGCAATGGCTATCCTGATATGTCAGGTAAAATGTATAGGTACCAGGTAATATCGTAGATGTATTACCTGTTATTGTGCCATGAGGATGGTTTGTATTATTATTAGTAACTGTAAATGTTACCCCTCCCGGCAAACCTGTTGCAGTAACAATGATATTCAAAGAAGTATCTGTTTCTCTGGGATCAAAATTTAAGTTGAAAAATCCTGTATATTGGCAGGCAAAGAAACTGGTACCTGATGTTGTATCCGCACCGGCCCCGGCAGAAAAAGAATCAATTTCACCTACCGGATTGGTTAACACACACGCTAACACATTAAAGTTCATTTCCCTTTGCAGGGTACCTACAAGTGTATCGTGCATAAATTCCCTAATGTTATAAACAACAGTTGAACGTTGTAATATATTTGGTGTGAAACATAACTGACCAGTCACCGGATCGAAAGAAAAATCAGATGCAGTGGCAACTGTAAGTGGCGTGGATCCACCAACAGGCTGACCTGGCCATGCTAACCCAATATAAGAAACCGGACCGCCAACTGTACCACAGCCACCATTACCCATTGTAGCTGGTACCAGAGTAAATATCATACTATCACCGGATGGCTCACGGAAATAAACGCTGGTATCATACAGATCAATAGCACCCGGATTATAACAATCTATGGTGGCAAGGCAGAAATAAGGGGTTGGTTCAACAGTCAATACCGGGCTTGAATTATGACCTCTGCTGGTCAGGGTATTCAAGGTGTCAATAAGCTGCATAGACCCCAAGGTACCTGAAGAAATGTTTGTAATTGATGATGTACGACCGGCACCGGCACCAACAGTTGTTCCTGTATAAAATGGACACGCTACTGCACGGCCAGTACTGCCGTTATTTGAATTGTAGATAAATCTCCAGTTTCTGGAATCCCTGGGCAACGTAATATTGGTTGAATAAGAAAACTTCTTAATTCCCGGAATTGCGTAAGAAAGACTTTTACATGTGGTAAAATTGATGGAGTCGGAACAAACCGGTGTAACTTCAAACCCACATATAGAATCAGTAGCCGTATTACCTAGTATATTAAGGTAATAGGAAGCGACTGACGTTGCTCCGTCAAATACACATACCTGCGGTGTTGACGCAGGCAGGGTAGAAAACGACCCACGGCTCGATCCTCCACAATCACCATACAATATGACTGTAAGAGTGTAAGTTAATCCGCTTACCCATTTGTACCTTAGTTCTGCACCAATGATATGTGATGCAAAAGTACTGGTGGAAAATGACAAAAACACCACAGCTAAAATCAGGCTCTTAATACTGGTAAGTAATCGTTTTTTCATATAATATATATAATACTCGTTCGTAAGTAAAGATTCCCTTATAAAATTAATACTTCTACCAAGCTAGACAGAAATATTCTGAAATAGGTTGGGCAAAATTAATTAATATTTTCCCGCAATACAAAAATATTGAAGAAAAATAAAATGGGATGATAAAAATAGAAAAAATCCGGCATATGCAATAACAAAATAAACATTTATTTTATAATAATGCATCCTTCACTGAAAAGTCATCAGTACTTATTAACTGACTATTAATAAATGCAATCTCCGTATAACCAAGACCTATAACATGCTATTAGTAAACCCGAATTGTTAATTTACCAACACTAATACTAAACCAATTAAATCACATGTATTGTACAGACCAAATTATTGATTTTCAATAATGCTTTAATAGCAATCATTTCTATTGATTCGACGTTTCAAGTAACCTATTTGAATTAATCTGGTGAAATGTAGTTCATCCATACTACCATTTACGCATACGCATTCGACATATATTTGAGAATCCAACCTCGTCATATTTAATAAACACTAAGAAATTAAAGTTACGCGTTCGTTAAATACCCGCCAATACTATGTTTCCTGCCTATTAACAATCGAAAAAATGGATTTAATGTGATGTTTTTCCAAATTTTTGATAGATATTTGCCCAATAAGTATTAAAAGTAAGCTAATGCATTGTTATTATTATAATACATTGTAGTCCAATACATGCCAAACATATTAGTAATAGAAGACGATGATATAATGCTTAAGGCCATTCGGAACATTCTGAATAAGGACGGCTTTAATGTTGTAACTGCAAAAGATGGCAAGGAAGCGTTTGAAATGCTTGAAACGGCTGAATACGATATAGTAATTACCGACCTGATGATGCCTTATGCCAACGGATTGGAAGTGGTAAGCAGGCTTAGGAATGATTCAAATAAAAGAAACGTAGGAATAATAGTTGTGTCATCAGTAGGTAATGAAGAAACAATAACCGAAGCTTTCAGACTAGGGGCTGATGATTATCTTAAAAAACCAATAATGGCGGGTGAATTACTGATAAGAATAAGAAAATTGCTAGCCTACAAGACCAGTAAAGCGCTATTCGTTACCAAAAGAAAATAATATAAACTATGTGGAGTGATCTGGTGGATCTTTTATTCCAGGCTTATGAGCGATTTAGCTTACTACCACTTTTCATAGAAATCGCCTTAGTATTTATTGTAATTGCTATTATACTCACCATTAGTGCTTATGCCTCTATATTATTCCGCAGATATAAGGCCTATGTACATGCAAAGAGAATTGCATTCCTTAGTCCTAAAATCGAGGACCTCATAACCGAGCAGGTTTTGCTGAATGAGAATCTGGATAAAGATATGCCAATTGAGTCTTTCGAATTTGATAAGGCTGCCCTTGACAATAAAATTTATAAAAAACCAGAAGTAAGGCAGATACTTATTGACACCCTTATCAGGTACAGAAAAAACTTCAGGGGTGAGGTAGGTGAATTATTGCGTAAACTATACATCGATATGGTTTTGCAGGAAGACTCCTATAAAAAACTAAAATCAATGGCATGGGAAACTAAAATCAAGGCATTGGTTGAACTTACCCAAATGGACATCCCAATTGCCGACGTTACTCTGTTACCACTTACCAATAGCCGTAACCCAACACTCAGGGCAGCCGCGCGAAATGCTTATATACAATTAAGTAAAAACGAGCCATTCAAATTCTTTGATATTGCAACTGAGCCAATCCTACCCTGGGATCAGCTTGAGATGTTTAAGATTATTACCACTAGTAAAGATATCGCTATCCCAAATTTTGCACGTTGGGTAAGTTACTCTACCAATAAAAGTATTGTATCATTTTGTCTTAAGCTTATTGCTCACTACGACCAGCAAAATGCAATACCTACCGTTGTTGGCTTGCTAGAAACCAAAGACCACTATTTCAGGGCCAATGCTATTAATTGCCTCGGAAAATTAACAGCCGAAAGTGCCGAACCAAGATTAGTATCAATGTATAATAGCCAGCCTATTATATGCCAGATTGAGATTTTGAAAGCTATGGGTAGAATAGCATCGGGAAAGTACCTTGAATTTCTAAAGCATGAATTCTTATATTCATTCAACTTTGAAATACAGATGAACGCTGCAAGGTCTATTATTAAACATAATACCCAAACATCCAGGGCTATGCTTAATGAACTGGTTGAAACAACAAATGAGGATAACAGGATAATTATTAAGCACTGCCAAAACCCGTTGATAAAGTATTAATTACCTTACATGGCCAAAGCCGGGGAAATAAGGTAAGACCTAAAGCAGGTAATGGAATGTTTAAAATATAAACCAACGGTAGACTTTTGACTTTTAACTTTTGATTTATTAATTTATAGATGAGAGTAATAACCGATTTTTTTACCAAAGGTGCCTTTTGGGACACCATAGCAATGTTTTACCAATATGCGGTATTCATATATGGTACGTCATTGCTTATGTGTTATGGCTTACTCGCTATGATGTCTTTGGCAAATATCCGCAGGTACCAGAAAAAGAATGCAAATGTTGACTATAATATTATAGTAGAATCACCACTTGCCCCAGGTATTTCGGTGATAGCTCCCGCATTTAATGAGGGTGTAACTATTATATCAAATGTAAGGTCACTTCTAACATTTAACTATCCCAAATATGAGGTTATAATTATTAATGACGGTAGTACCGATGATACCCTCGATAAGCTGATAGTGGAATTTGAAATGGTGGAGGTGGAGTATGCTTATCGTGAAAAACTAAACTGTAAACCGGTAAAAAGGATTTTTAGAAGTACCAACCCTGCATACGACAAATTATCGGTAGTAGATAAGGTAAATGGAAAAAGTAAAGCAGATGCATCGAATGCAGGTGTAAATATATCAGCATTCGATTATTACCTGTGCACGGATGTGGATTGTATTCTGGATAAAGACACCCTAATTAAGTTGATTAAACCCTTTATGGATGAGGAAACCAGCACTACAAAGGAAATTAACGGGGATATCCAGATCCAGGAAGATTACAAAAGAGTTATTGCCAGTGGTGCCACATTGCGTATGGTGAACTCATGCGATGTGGATGAGGGATTAATGATAAGGGTGAGACCACCCAGAAGATTCTTACCCCGTTTTCAGGAAATGGAATATATTCGGGCTTATTGCCTTGGTAAAATGGGTTGGGATCTCATCAATGCTGTTCCTAACGTATCAGGTGGTTTAGGAATGTTTGATAAGGAAATATCTATCAAAGCAGGAGGATATGACTCATTGTCATTTGCCGAAGATATGGACCTCGTAACCCGCATGGGTGCCTACATGAAGGATAATAAGAAGAAATACTCTGTTAAATATGTACCAATAACTCTTTGCTGGACCGAAGGGCCTACTACATTAAAAGTATTTGGACGCCAACGCTCGCGCTGGGGAAGAGGACTGGCACAGTTAATGAATACCCATAGAAAAATCCTTTTCAACCCCAGATATGGAAGGATGGGGTTGATTGTATTCCCTTACCACTTCTTCTATGAGTTGTTTGCTCCTGTAATTGAGTTTTTAGGTATACTGTTCTATGTTTACCTTATTCTTACTAACCAGATCAACTGGCCATATGCCATCATCCTGATCGTATTCGTATACACCTATTCTGTAATGATTACCACCATGGCCCTACTTTGGGACCAGATAACCTTCAAATACTATACAACCTGGGGCGAAACAATTGGGCTATGCCTTATGGCCTTTCTCGAACCTTTTATTTACCATCCGCTAATAGTATGGTTCGCACTTAAAGGTTATTGGGACTTCGTATTAGGCCGCAAGCACGTATGGGGCAATATGCAAAGACAAGGTCTGGGAGCACAAAAAAAGATTACTGTTTCTGCTGCAATACTCTTAAAGGATTTTCTTAATAACCCCAAAAGAGCAGATTCATTATACATGAGTAAATCAATTGAGGTTACAGGTACGGTGTTTGATGTAGATAAAACACCTGATGGCAAACCAATGATATATTTGCAAACTGGTGATAATATTGGAGGAGTTCAATGCCTTTTTACAAGAAATGCCAATATAAATAAAGGGCAGGATGTAACAATTAAGGGCATTTGCTCGGCCTATAGTCTTGAAGGTGTAGTAGTAAAAGATTGCTCTTTGGTAAAATAAGGCCACCAATTTTGTAAATGTGGGGGTAAATTTTATATTTTTATTACTCCTTTATATAGATTAGGGATTGAAAAGTGCATTATCATATAAATTTTTGTAGCTTTGTAATCAACTTAACTAACTCAACTTAACTAACCATACTAGTATTAACCATTAATTTTAAGAAATTCACTGAACAACCATTAAACACAACTTAAAATGGCATATATTTCAAAATGGGTACTTTTTGTGCTCCTTCTGTTCGTATGCTTCAATTCAAATGCCCAGTGGCTCAAGAAAAGTGAGTCATCAGACGATTTGTATAAAGAAGCCAAGCGGGAAATAGAACTTAAGCATTACCAGAAAGCCATAAACCTATGTAACAAGGCAGTGGATATCTCTCCAAAAAACCTTGATATTTACCTCCTCTTAGGTAGGGCTTTTGCCCTTGCCGGAAAGGTGGACAGTGCAAGGCTTGAACTCAACTACGTTTTACAGAAAAACCCACGGTATAAGGATGCGTATATCTACATTATCAATATTGAAACGGTAGCTTGTAACTACTCCCAGGCACTTGAATATGCCGATATGGGATTAAAACAATACCCCAACGACCGCGAATTACTACTCAAAAAACTGGATATTTATAATAAGGAAGGAGACTGGCTGGAAAGTAATAAACTGGCAGAGTACCTTTTTGACCGCTATTCGTCTGATGCATTTATTCGCAGTACCTATTTGGATTACAAGCTCACCCTTGCGCGGCAATATTCCCACAGAGGGTATATTGAAATTGCAAAACGCGCCTACGAATCAGTACTGGAACAAGACCCACTTAATAAAGAAGCCTTACAGGCAGTTTTTTCTTTAGATGTTAGGTCGGGTAATTACGAAAGCTCATTGGCATATACAAACAGGGCTTTACAATCAAGCCCTACATCTCCCGAATTCCTGATGAAGAAAATGAGTATTCTTGATGATATGTCGAGATATATCGAGGCTATAGAAGTATGTCTACAACTCATAAAGTTAAACCCTTCAAAACCAGAATATCTTAAATCTCTTTCTTACCTGAGAATGAAGGCTGGCAGGTATTATATGAATGCCGACCCATTTTTACAGTTTCAGGCCGTTCTTGAAAAAGAACCAGGGAACAGAGACGCATTGAACTATGTAATCAATATTGCACAAAGCCGTGGCTTGCTTACTGAGGCATTGAATTGGGAAAATGCAGCACTTAAAAAATATCCTAATGACCGCGACCTGCTTGCCAAGAAAATGAATACCCTCGAAAATATGAGAAGCTATGGTAAGGCTTCTGATATTGCACTAACATTGTATAAATCTTCTCCTACTGCTGATAACAAAGCAAATTTCATAGAATTAAGAACACTTGCTGCAAAACAATATATCAATGACCAGGAATATGACAGTTCTATTTCATCTCTTAATTCAGTTTTGTTCTACGATAATAAAAATTTAGCAGCCATTAACTATCTGGTAAATGCCTACGCGGGTCAAAAAAAGTATGAAGAAGCAATCCAGGTAATTGATGCAAATGGATTAACTAATTATCCGGGCGACGAGCGTTTACTTTATAAAAAGGCGGGACTTTTAGAAGCTGCTCAGAAGTATGATGTTGCAGCAGGTATTTCCAAGCAGTTGTATACTAAACGCAGGGCTATTACCACCAACAATAACGGAAAAATTGATGCAACAACCAATAGCTATTTGGTAAGCTTTGTAGAACAATCAATACTGGCAGGCAAGCAATCGATGCAATACGATGATTTCTATGGCACTATACCAATTTTACAGGATGTACTTCAGATTCAGCCCGACAATGTAGATGTACTTAATTATATCATCAACCTGTATGATGCCAATAAACGTTTCGATTCTGCATTGTATTATTGCGATAAGGCTTTGGAATCTTTCCCTGATAACAAAGACTTCAAATTAAAAAAATCAGTAGTTCTTGCAGATGCCCAGAGGTATGATGAAGCTAGTGTAATTTCTGGCAAACTGCACGAGGATTACCCTTATAACTTGCGTTACCGCAATATTTATACCGACCAACTATTAGGGGCAGGCAAATTATTATTGTTGCAAAACAAGCCTGACAGTGCCTTAATATTCTATTACAAGGCACTTGAAATAAACCCTAATGATACTACAGCCTTATACTACACCATCAACCAGCAGATTGCCACCAACCAATGGGATACTGCACTGGCGCTGGTAAACAGGGGACACGCCTTATATAAGGATAATCAGTTTTTCTTTATGAAAAGGGCAATCATATTTGAACACAAGGAACAGTGGAATGATGCATGGAAAGCAGCCGACTCGCTTCAGAAAATGTACCCTCTCGACATGAAGATTCTTGATTATGACCAATATCTTTATAGCCGCAGGTTGAAGAATGAATTAGGCTTATTTTACCTCCATTCAAAAATCATGGATTCAACCCATACCAATATTAACAGTATTGCTACAGTGCAGTATAGCCGCAAAATAAAACATGGTACACTTACTGGCCGTGTGAACTATGCCGGCAGGTATAATGGTACAGGTTTTCAGTTTGAAGCTGAGGCTTACTACAATCTTAATCCTAATTGGTATCTGTATGGTGTTGCAGCTTACTCTCCTACTACAATAATTTTCCCTCAATACCGCTTCGGTCTATCCTTATTCCATAGTTTCCCTCGCGGTTGGGATGCTGAAATTGGGGCAAGATACCTCAAGGCCGATAGTGGCACAATTTATTCACTCGTAGGTTCTGTAGCCAAGGAGGTCAATGACTTCTACCTTAACCTCAGGGGATACTATATTAATAGGGTATTGTTGAGTAATGCATCTAGTTATTACTACTCTATTATTCTTACATCACGCTACTACCTCGACAACCGCAAAGCCTACTTTACTGCTATAGCCGGATACGGTACTGCTCCTGATGATTTCAGCCTTAACTATGAGCTTACACGCACTCTTGCTTATAATACAGTAAGCTGTGGTGCAGGTTTCTCAAGGCAATTGCAATACCGAACAACCATAGGCTTATTTGGCACCTGGTATAATGAAAAGACTGGCGTTACAAAACATGGAATAGCTACTTATCGCAACCAATATGATATCTATGCAACCCTCTTAAGGAGATTCTAATAAGCATAATAATTTTTTTTGCAAAAGAGGCACCATATGGTGCCTCTTTTGTTTAGAGGATTTCACCAAAATGTCTACAGCCTTATATAAGACGATTATGCCAATTTTAGCAAATCGCCTTTAATGTATATAAAGACAACAATCAATATCTTTGTATAAATTCATAAAGCTTACCCTTATGTACATGAGATTACTTATAGGATTGTTCCTGATATTCAACCTCGGTGCCTGCAAGGGGGCTGCCCAGGATTTAGTAATTGTCAACAACAATCTATCTATTTATAAAATCATTATTCCTGCTGATGCTAGTAAGCTGGAAATCAAGAGCGCTAGTGTATTGCAAGACTACATCTTGAAGGTTACAGGGGTGCAATTGCCTATAGGCAATGAGAAAAAGGAACCACTTAAAACCCCGGGTATCTACCTTGGTTATACAGCCAAAAAAGATATAGCCTACCGTGGTAAAATGCCACCTGAGAGCTACCAGCTAAAAACAGATGGTAAAGACCTGATTATTTGTGCCGGTAGCGGGAAGGGACTGATTTATGGCGTATACTTCTTTATAGAAAACTACCTCCACTGCCGTAAGCTAGCCGGTGAGCCTGCATTTATCTACGTTTCAACAGATGTTACCATACCAGGAAGGATTAATGATTTTCATAAGCCTGATTTTATCTATCGAGAGGTATACTACCCTGCATCTAACGATCCTGAATACCTGGAGTGGCACCAACTGCAACAATTAGATGACTTATGGGGGCTATGGGGGCATACCTTCAATAAACTACTACCTGCCGATACCTATTTCAAAACCCACCCTGAATATTATGCACTAGTAAAAGGTGTAAGGCAACCATCGCAGCCAGACCTGAGTAATGAGGAGGTGTTCAGGATTATAGCGGATGAATTAAAGAAAAGAATGGCCGCCCATCCCGATGCTATGTACTGGTCTATAAGCCCGAATGATGATAATGGCTACTGTGAATGCAGCTTATGTAAGGCCACAGACAATGAAAATGGTGGGCCATCGGGTTCATTAATAAAATTCGTAAACCGCATTGCAGTGGCCTTCCCAGATAAAACCTTTACTACCCTGGCCTATGGTTATACCCATAAAGCACCTACAAGCCTTAAACCCGCCAAAAATGTATATGTATTTCTTAGTGATATTGATGCTTTCAGGGATAAGCCTTTATCAGAAGAAGGCACAGCCGCCACTTTCAGGAAGGATTTAAAAGCATGGGGAGGCATTACCCCTAATATTTTTGTGTGGGACTATATTACACAGTTTACCAATTACCTGGCACCTTTCCCTAACCTGCATACTTTGAAAGCCAATATGCAATTCTTTAAAGATAATGGGGTAAAAGGCGTTTTTGCACAAGGCAGTGGTACTACCTATAGCGAATGGGCCGAACTTAGGAGCTACCTGATGGCCAAAGTATTTGAGGATTCTAAAGTAGAAACAACAGAACTCACCAACTCGTTTATTGACTATTATTATGGCAGTGCCTCACCCTACCTGCAACAATACCAGGACCTGCTGCAAAGCAAAATGCTGGAAACCCACCGCCACCTGGATATTTATGGTAATCCTATAAATGAGTGGAGTTCCTACCTCACACCTGAACAGCTAGACCTAATGAGCTCTCTAATGGATAAGGCCGAGGCCGCAGCAGAAGGGAAACCACAAACCCAACAAAGAGTTATACGGGCAAGGCTACCACTTGAATATACCGTATTGCAACAGGCACGTTTTTATGGCATTGAGAAACATGGCATTTGGGTTAAGGATAAAAATGGTGAATATAGCCTGAAACCTAAGTTTGCAGAAAAAATTAGCCGATTTGTAGCTAACTGTAAAAAGGCCGGAGTAACCGAACTTTCGGAAGGGGGGCTGACTCCAGACCAATACCAGGCAGAATGGAATAATATTATCAAAGGCGGGGTAACCAAAACAATAGCCCTTGGCGCAAAACTAACCCTGCAATATCCATATGCCGAGGACTACCCTGCTAAAGCTAATAGAACCCTTACCGATGGAAATCCCGGATACAATGACTTCAGTTATAACTGGCTGTGCTTTTATGGCACACCTATGGTAGCCACCATCGACCTAGGTAAAAAAGCCTCTATAAGTGCCATAAAAATGCACTTCCTGGATGACCCCAGGCATTTCATCTTCCAACCTGAAAAAATAACAGTTGAAGTATCTGAAGATGGCACTACCTACCATTCATTTGGTGATTATAAACCGGCTCCCAATACTGAGCATTTTGAAGTAGGGGTAAAAGAATATAGATCCAATAATGGCAGTAGAAATGCCCAGGCACGGTTCATAAGGGTTACAGCCACTAATTTAGCTACACTACCCGCATGGCGCTACAGGGATAATAAAAAGCCTATGATAGCTTGTGATGAGATATATGTGCAGTAGATGATTGTGATCAACATAAGCAATTAGATTAAAATCGCTTTCTAACGTATAATACATGTTAATAGGCAACCTCAAACTATTCATGCAAATTGTCTACTCAGTGAGTAGACAATTTGCATGAATAGTTTGCCAAATAAGACAACAGTACAACACCTTACATATAATACTTGATAAAACATGAGCAACCTAAACGGGGAAACAAGCAATAATTCAAGAGTAAATGGCTTCGATACTGTTAAAGTCCTTGATACCATGCTGGCTAATGACCATTTTAGTAAGTGGCTTGGCATAGTTGTTGATGAATACCGTATAGGGTATTGCAGATTGCATTACACAGTAAAAGAAGAAATGATGAACGGATTTGGTATAATTCATGGAGGGGCATTGTTTTCTGCTTCCGATAGCGCTTTTGCTTTTGCCTGCAACTCCCAGGGGAGGTTAAGTGTGGCATTGGATGTTACGATTAGCTTTATAAAATCTGCTAAAATTGGAGACATTCTCACAGTAGAAGCAAAAGAGATCCATACAGGCAACAGCACTAGTTTTTATAATGTTACTACCACCAATGAAAAAAACGAAATCATATCCCTCTTTAAAGGCACTGCTTACAGAACAGGTAAAATGGTTTATGAACCAGGAAATGGTGCAAATTATTAACCTAATGTTCTTTATTGCCGAAAATAAAATTGATTACTTTTGCACAAAATTGCATATACCATGAGTAGAAAAAAATGGATTGGTTTATTTATTGCCGGATTAATATTAGGTGTATGTACAGCTTTATATGTCTGGGTATATGTGATCAACAAGCCACATGAAAAAGTTGAAGACGCAAAAGGAATTACCATCACAGCCTTAGCCCTGGCGAAAGAATATAGTGCCAACGAAAAAAAATCAGATTCCCTCTATCTAAATAAAGCCATTGAAGTAAGTGGCGTTATCAGTGAAGTAGATAAAAACCAGGATGGCGGGCTAATGATTGTACTTAAGACAGATGACCCATCGGCAGGTGTGCAGTGCGCACTAAGAGATAAAGGGGCTACTGTAGCTAAAGACCAGAACATTACCATCAAGGGTTTCTGCTCAGGAAATGGCATTACAGGGGTATCTCTTACCGACTGTGTAATAAAATAAGACCATAAATAACAATTGAACTAAATAATAAAAAAATGAAAAAACTTTTGCTGATTGCCGCAATGGGTATTGCCTTTGTAGGTTGTTATAACGATAAATCAGATAAATTGTATCCCCAACCAGCTGCTAATGCCTGCGATACAACAACCATTACCTATACTCACGATGTAAAACCAATACTTGATGCCAATTGCAATACCGCAGGTTGTCATAACTCATCGGGAAATGCTAGCACAGGTAATCTTGACTTCACTGTATTTGCAACATTGAAGGCTAATGCCACTGCCGACCTGATAGTAGCTGATATTAATGGGGCACCGGTTGGTAGGGGTCATGCTGCAATGCCATTGGGTTTACCCAAAATGTCACAGTGTGATATTAATAAGGTTACAAGGTGGATAAATCTGGGTGCGCTCAATAATTAATCCATCAAACAATTTTCAAGTTTTATCCTAAACGGGATAACATTTATAAACAATCAAAAAAGAAAAACAAAAGATGAAAAAGATAATTCTGACATCAATGGTACTTGCCTTGGCAACTTCAGGTGTATTTGCCCAAAAATACCTTACCCGCACTGGTAAAGTAACTTTTGATGCTACAACCCCTACTTCACCTGAAAAGATAGCAGGTATGAATAATGAGGTTTCTACAGTGTTCGATGCCAAGGTTGGTAATATCCTGTTTCAGGTACCCGTAAAGAGTTTCAAATTTAAAAATGCCCTTATGCAGGAGCACTTTAATGAGAACTATATGGAAAGTGATAAATTCCCAAAAGCTGACTTTAAAGGAAATATCACCAACCTGAGTGAAGTTAATTTCGCTAAAGACGGGACATATAAAACAACTGTATCAGGTAGTCTTACCATTCATGGTGTTACCAATACAGTTACAGTATCTGGTACTGCTACAGTAACTGGTACTACGGTATTGCTGAAAGCTACTTTCCCAGCTAAGCTGGCTGAATACAAAATATCAGTTCCAGGCCTGGTAGCCGACAAGGTAGCAAAGGAAGCTTCTGTAATAATGGAATGTAGCCTAACCCAAAAATAAGTTCTTATTTAATACTCTTTAATTTGCTTTATGCGTAAAAATTTATTGCTCACTGTATTACTTACAGGTATCATGGGAACAGCAATGGCCCAAAAAGACAACCTGGAAGACATGCTTAATGACAAAGATGCCCCAAAGAAAAAAGATTTTGTAACTGCAACCTTTAAAGCTACAAGAATCATAAGTAGCTCAAGTGTTGAAAATCTTGGACAGGGCACACTCGATTTCCGTATATCTCACAGATTCGGATTACTTAATCAGGGTTATGAAAATACCTATGGCCTTGATGGTGCAACTACTCACCTGGCACTTGATTATGGCATAAAACCATGGTTGATGGTAGGAATTGCACACAGTGGCTTCCTAAAGGAAAATGATGCTTTTGCTAAAATAAAAATATTGAGGCAGGTAAAGCATGGCATGCCAATTACCCTAAGCTATATGGGTTCGGTATCGGTACAAACTACGCCTGCACCAACATTACCTAGTGTAGATTCTAACAAATGGTTCCTAAGCAACAGGTTCTATTATTGCAACCAGATTCTAATTGCACGTAAATTCAGCGATGCTATTTCCATTCAGATTATGCCAACAATGGTGCACTACAATCTGGTTGACAGCTCCAAATTCTCTAATAACACCTTCGCTATTGGTATTGGTGGCAGGGTGAAACTGAACAAACGCATAGCCATTACCGGTGAATATTTTTACCGCCTCACCAATGCTGATATGACTGTAGCCGGTGAAAAAACTTATAATGCCCTTTCTTTGGGTGTTGATATTGAGACCGGTGGTCACGTATTCCAGTTGATGTTGACCAATTCACAAGGTATGACCGACCGTACTTATATTGCCCAAACAGCTACTAACTGGGCCGATGGCGGTATCCGTCTTGGCTTCAATATCTCCAGGATTTTTGCTATTGTAAAGCCTAAAGAATTCAGGGGCAAGGATGCCGATAAGTGGTAATTGACATATACTTTATTAATACTCCCAAAAGGACTCTGACCCAAAATCAGCGTCCTTTTTTTATGAGCAACATAGGGTCTAACTAATTCGGCACAAATTGTTAAAAAAGTGAGGATTTGAAATATTAAAATCAATAAATGCGCTTGCTTTTTTATATTTTTGAGACTTAGCCACTTATGCCAAAAATGAGGTGGTAGAATACTATGTCAGCAGGCAAAAAATCTAAACCTACATATTTCAACGCCATTCTGGGTGTTGCTCTGGTACTCTTCCTTTTAGGGGTATTAGGGTGGCTGGTAATCAATGGCCGTGCCCTTTCACGTGCTTTCAAGGAAGACCTTGAGGTGAGCGTTGATTTTCATGACAACGTTACAGAAGAAAGCATGCATAAAATGCAGGCCATACTGGATAAGCAACCCTTTGTATGGCAAACTAAAATTATCACCAAAGAGGAAGCCGTGAAGCTGGCAAGCCAAATTGAAGGCAGCAATGTGTCTGACCCTCTAGGCTATAACCCCTTATTTGCATCGGTTGTTATTAAGCTTAATGAAGAATACGTAAATAAAGACTCCCTGGCCAAAATCCGCAAATTTGTGATGCAAAGCAATATTGTGCGCAACATGACCTGGAATAATATGGTGGTAGACCAAATGGATAAAAACTTTCGAAAAATTGGTATCATTCTGGGTAGTATTTCCATCCTCTTACTTATAGTAGTTATCTTCCTTATTGATAATACGGTGCGCCTGGCTATGTTTAGCAACCGCTTTATCATTAAAACCATGCAAATGGTGGGTGCAACACGCTCGTTTATTACCCGCCCATTTGATACCAGGGCAATAATAAATGGGTTAATAAGTGGCTTATTGGCTGTGATTGGTCTTTGGTTAGTAATGTCGTTTGCCAACGGACAATTGGCCGAATTGAAACTATTGAATAATTCTCTTTTAATAGGTCTATTAATGTTGGGCATGATTGTTTTGGGTATCCTCATTTCTACTATAAGCACTCATCGCTCAGTAATTAAGTATCTGAAAATGCATGTTGACGATCTATATTAAGGTAAAAGTCAAAAGTTAAAAGTTAAAACAGCATTTTAGATTAATTCAAAAGTGAAAATTAAAAAGTCAAAAGAGTCCTTTTCCAAAGTCCTTTTCTGAGGTATATTGAGCTGAAGTAGGAAAAATCCAGGGTCTATAATTTAAATAATGCAGTGTAATGTTTTGGCTAAAATGTTGATGAATTAGATTTTTAGGGGCATTAACCTACATTAACCTTGATTTTGAAAAAAAATAACTAATATTGTGTCTATGTCAACAGTAGCAAAACCACAACCAGCAAGCAATCCGGCACCAGTTCGCCCGATTACATCTTCATTTAATAAGCCTGGCAAATCAACCCAGTTGCAACATGAGCAAAATTTTCTTTTTGGCAAGGAAAATTACATTTGGATGGCAGCAGGAGTAGCTCTGATTTTCATTGGCTTTATGCTTATGTCGGGCGGTAAAAGCCCCGACCCGCATCAATTTAATTACGACGAAATTTTTAGCTTCCGCCGCATTACTTTGGCTCCAATAGTAATCTTGACTGGTTTTGTTGTAGAGGTATTTGCAATAATGAGAAAACCAAAAGAAGAAGCTACTTCTGGTAACAGCGCAGCCTAGTCTTTTTAATAAATATTAATTCCCCAAAACACTTGACATCAGTGTTTTGGGGATTTTTCATTTTGACATCAAATGACAAAAACGAAAGGCAATAGAAGGAAGTTAAACCTGCTATTGCCTTTATTATAAAATCAATTTGATTACTAAAAAGTCCACCTAAACAATGGTACTGGGAAGAACCCTTGCTGGTAATTATTTACTATACGGTTTGTTCTGCGGTCATAAGTCTGGTCGAAAATATTTTTATAGTTGGTAACATTCTCCAAATCAAGCGAAAATTCCATTGTGCTCTTCTTAAATTCCTTTCGGTAGGTGATTTTAAAATCGGTACGGAAATAGGGTATCTGTTTTTCGCTATATGCTTTAGTATCATCATCTACTTCCTTACCTGCATATTGCGATGCAACTATATTCATCGGGGTTAGATACCTACCACCTATTGTTGAAGCCTTGAAATTTACTACCAATATGCTACCCTTCTTACCCACTTTAAATTCCTTCCCGGCCAATGCATTAAATACATAACCCGTATTATAGGCTGTATTGCGCTCTATACCATCACTTCCCTTGTACTTAGAATTGATAAGCGAACTTGTTACCAAAAAATAGAAACCTTTGTTCAGGAAATGCTCCAAAGTTAGCTCGGCACCATAGTTAAATCCGGTACCCTTATTGGTCAGGAAAGCCTGGTCGGGTGGGGCAAAGCTAACCCCCTCATTGATGGCACTGTATGAAGAACTAAATGCAGTTATAGGCACATTGGTCAATTGCTGGTAGTAGGCCTCCATTTTAAAGCGGGTATTTTGGGTAATATTCAGGTCGTAGGCAGCCACTATATGTTGGCTCTGGGTAAAGTCAAGGTTCTTATTGGTATAAACAGTTGCATTATTGATTTGGGTCTGCACAAAATAGCTATAGATACTCTGCTCCTGATTGTGTATGCCATAACCCAGGCTAAATGCATTGCGCGAATTAAGTGCATACCTAATACTAGCCCTGGGCTCAATAGCTTTACTACTATTCAAATCCAGGTACTGGAAGTGAAGGCCTGTAACCAATGAGAGCTTATTGCTGAACCTATGTTTCCACTGCACATAACCTTGGGCAAGGCCCATGCCACCGTCCTGGTTCACATATACATGGTTGGGCTGCAGCGGGCTCATGGTTTGGTTAAACAGGTTAAATTGGGTATGCTCAAAACTTGCTCCTGCCTGTAGATTATTTTTGGCGTTAAACTTATGAAGGTATGACCATAATAAGGATGCCTTACCTGTTTTAAATGTGGCCTTCTGGGTACCGAATACCGATGCATCAATATTGCTTACTGAGTCACTATGATAGTTTTCATAGGTGCTTGAATACCCAGCCACCAGTTTGGTGGATGATTTGTCCGAAATCTGGTAATCATAACTTACTCCTGTTATGGTGGTAGTATAATCGGTATACAAATTTTTATAAGGGTCTCCACCACTGTAAAGGTCAGGCTTGGTAGTATCTACATCCTTACCCAGGAAGGAAACTGTGCTTGCACCTACAATTCCAAACAGGGTCAGCTTACTTTTTTTGGAAATATTAGATACCACCTTATAGTTGGCATCCTGATATAAGGGCACCGATGTACCAGTGCCAAGATTGATACCCAATTTATTGAACACACCCAAAGTGCTATACCTGTAATTAATAAGGTAGGAGGTCTTCTTTCCAATAGGCCCTTCCGCACCAAATTCAAATCCATTAAAACCTATCTGGGCTACATATTCGGGCTTGTCAATGTTGCCATTACGTAATCGGATGTCAAATACCCCGGCAAGGGCATTACCATATTGCGAAGGGAAGGCCCCAGTAAGGAAATCAGACTTATCAATATTGTTGGTATTGAGCATACTTACAGGACCACCGGTGCTGTTTAATGCGCCAAAGTGGTTAGGATTAGGTGTGTTCAAACCCTCAATATTCCATAGCATACCATTAGGCGAGTTGCCACGCACCACAATATCATTGCGGCTATCATTACCGGCAATCACCCCTGCGAAATTAGCAGCCATCCTCGATGGGTCGGCCAATGCACCAGCATAACGATTGGCCTCATCGGTATTAAATGAGCGGGCACTTACCATAGCCATATCATTAAGGGTATGGTTTTTGTCGCGCCCTCTGTTATAAACAACAGTTACTGAGTCCAGCCTATGGATAGACTCCTGCAGACCTATGTTGAGGTTAATTTCCTTACCGGCAGTCACTACTATATCATTCACCATTCGTGTTTCATAGGACAGGTAAGATATTTTTAAAGAATGCCTGCCAATAGGTACACTGTCAATACGAAAGCGACCATTCTCGTCGGTGGCTGCACCTTTTATTGGGTCACTGTTTAATAATATAACTACCACACCGGGCAATGGTGCTTTAGATGCCTCATCATACACATTACCTGCTACTGTTTGAACCTGGGCCATACCGCTCATCCAGAACAACATAGCCATTACAAATAGAAATACTTGCTTCATCATATTTAGGAATTTGAATGCAAATATCCATCGCAGAATTGTCTTTTTGCTTAACCCAGGTCAAGAGTTGGATAACCCATAAACTTCTTAACCCAAATCAATAATATTCAATGATACTATTTTGTCATTAGTTTACAAACCCATTTATAGGCTTTGGGAACATTTACTAAGGTTAAATGACAACCA